>NZ_JAIXST010000041.1 GCF_027484545.1 Runella sp.
GCAGAGAGGAAGAGATTCGAACTCTCGATGCCTTGCAGCATACACACTTTCCAGGCGTGCTCCTTCAACCACTCGGACACCTCTCTGTGTTTTGTAGAATGGAGTGCAAACATAACAACTATAAGCGTAGGATGAAAAATCAGGGGCAAGGATTTTATAAATAGACAACAATTTTGTATTTTAGATGCGAAATGTAGTTAACCAGCCCTGAACATGAACGATAGAGTTACGTTTTTTGCACAAAATCTGATTTTTCTCCGTAACACCTTGGTAAACAAGGTCTCCCAACAGCGCTTAGCCGATGAGTTGGGATTGAAAAAGTCCACGTTGGCAGCGTACGAATCCGGCCGGGCCGAACCGCGCTACGAAGAGTTGGTACGCCTGTCCCGTTTTTTTGGAGTAACGGTCGATGAGTTGCTCAGTAAAGATCTGACGCAGGCCGCCCGTCAATTGCGCGACCAATCGTCGCTGCGGGTTTTGGTCACGACCGTCGATAGCCAAAACCACGAAAACATTGAGTTTGTGCCCGTACGTGCCCTGGGTGGGTATGCCGAAGGCTACGGCGATGTGGATTTTATCAGTGAATTGCCCATTTTTCAAGTCCCGTTTCTACCCACCGACCGCAAGTACCGGGCTTTTCCGTACGAAGGGGATTCCATGCCGCCGCTTCGCGATGGAGCCGTAGTATTTGGTGAATACATTGACCAATGGAGCACCGTAAAAAACGGCACGATATGTTTGGTAGTCACTAAAGATGAAGGCGTTGTCTTGAAAAAAGTATTTAACTATTTAGAGGAAAAACAGGTATTGGTGTTGAAGTCGCTCAATGAACGATACGCTCCGTATCCCGTTCGTCAGGACGATATTCAGGAATTGTGGCGTTTTGCGGGGTATTTTGAGAAAGAGTTTCCTATCTAAGTTAAAAAACACTTTGGGTAAATTCTTGGACAGTTTTAGAGAAGTATGCCCCGGATTAAGTCAAGGCTGGCAAAGGAAATCCGTTTTTTTAACGGAGACTTTGCCGGCTCACTTTTTTAGGGAAT
The DNA here is from genome assembly GCF_027484545.1 of Runella sp. Taxonomy (GTDB): domain Bacteria; phylum Bacteroidota; class Bacteroidia; order Cytophagales; family Spirosomataceae; genus Runella. The sequence continues at coordinate 1,044 of NZ_JAIXST010000041.1, forward strand.
AATCGGCATACGAACATTAATGGGCTTTGCAGTCCCACTTCATCTATGCTTGATTTACAGGAACTTTCTCTGAATATACCCGATACCGTTAAAAAAAGGGTGGTCATTGTAGGTGGGGGCTTTGGAGGAGTCAACTTAGCCAAAAAACTGTCGGATAAGTACTTTCAGGTGGTGCTGTTTGACCGCCAAAACTACCACGGATTTTGGCCGCTCCTGTATCAGGTGGCTACGGCTGCCTTAGAACCGGACGCCATTGCCGAGCCGTTGCGAAAAATGTTTGACGAAGAGTATAAAGATTTTCATTTCCGTCCCGTGCGCGTTACTCACATTGACCCGCAGGCTAAAACGGTGACTACCCTCGTGGGCGATTTGGCCTACGATTACCTCATCATTGCGACGGGCACCAAGACCAATTATTTTGGAAATGAGCAGATAAAGCATTTTTCATTTCCCTTGAAACGCCTTCCCGATGCGCTGAATCTGCGCAGTCAGTTGCTGCAATCATTTGAGCAGGCCAACATGACGATAAACGAGTAGGCACGGCAAAGTTTGCTGAATATTGTCATCGTAGGTGCCGGTCTGACGGGGGTAGAGTTGGCGGGTTCACTGGCTGAAATGCGCAAACACGTTTTGCCGGGCGATTATCCCGGAATGGATTTCAGTACGATGAATATTTATCTGGTGGAAGGTTTGGACCGCGTATTGCCTCCGATGTCGCCCGAATCCAGCCGCAAAACGCAGAAAAACTTAGAGAGTTTAGGAATCATTATCAAACTCAAAACCATGGTAGAATCCTACGATGGAGAGGTGGTGACGTTCAAAGGAGGGGAACAAATCAAAACGCGCACGCTCATTTGGGCCGCCGGGGTAATGGGCGCTAAGATTGAAGGTTTACCCGATGAAAGCGTGGAAAAAGGCCGTTATCTAGTCAATCCGTTCAATCAGATACAGGGCTTTTTGGACATTTTTGCCATTGGTGATATTGCCTTGATGAAAACGAAAGATTACCCCAAAGGCCATCCTGGCGTGGCTCAACCAGCGATTCAGCAGGGAATTCACTTGGCTAAAAACCTGAAACTAATGCAGGAAGGAGAAGATTTAAAACCGTTTAATTATTTTGACAAAGGCTCATTGGCCATTGTGGGTCGCAGCAAAGCCGTAGCGGATCTGCCCGGAAACCTGCACTTGAGCGGGTTTGTGGCTTGGGTGGCTTGGTTGTTTGTACACATTTATTACCTGATTGGCTTCCATAACAAACTGGTTGTACTCAGCAACTGGATTTATCGGTTCTTTACCTACGAGCGAGGCACGCGCATCATCATTCGTCCTTTCTACCGAAAAGAAGACCTGGTAGCGGAGGAATTTATGAAAAAACAGGCGGAGTAAAATGTTGGATTTCTGAGGGGAAGGTCGTAGTTTTATTGTAAAACGCTTTTATTGGTGTTTTACGTTGACTGTTACCCTTCATCTTCATGAGAAAAACTTTACTTTTATTGCTAACGTTCGTTAGCTGTTCGGCGGTGGCCCAACCCCGAAATTCCAAAAACAAGGCCATTTATTTAGAAGATATTTCCTGGCCGACCGCCCAAAAACTCCTGACGCCCGATGCCGTTGTGGTTATTCCGTTGGGAGCGGGCTCTAAAGAACACAGCCCTCATTTGCCTTTGGCCACAGACTATCTGCAAGCCGAAGCCTACGCCAAAGAGATTGCCCTTCAACGTAACGTCATCATCACGCCCGTCGTCAGTTACGGATTTTATCCTGCTTTTTTGAAATACCCGGGTTCTACGAGTATCAATTTTGCAACGGCAACCAACACCGTCGTGCAGATTGTGCGAAGTTTGGCGGCGTATGGTCCCAAGCGTTTTTACATCATTAACATTGGCGTAAGTACCACTCCCACTTTACAGACAGCGGCTAAAACGCTGGCCGAAGAGGGGATTTTGCTGTATTACAGCCGTTATGACCGACCGGGTTTTGTCAATGCCGAGCAACCTTTCCGTACCAAAACGTACAGCGGTCACGCCGATGAATTAGAATCTTCCAATATGCTTACCATTCGTCCCGATTTGGTGGATATGCGCAAGGCGGTTAATGATTCTTCCATGATGGGAAAATCAGGAAATATGACGCCCGTACCAGTCGAGGGCGGAAATCTGAATACGAGTGGGGTAAATGGGTATGCGGCACTTGCCACGCCCGAAAAAGGCCGTAAGAGCATGGCTGCTTTTGCCAAAGAATTGATTCGTGAAGTGGATAGTGTCAGTACCTGTGCTTTACCCAAAATGCAGGACAGAAGTGCTGAGTATACATTGTACGAAGGAAAATACGTGAATCAATCGGGAAAGGAAATGGTGTTTTATCAAAAAACGGTAAACTCTATTTTACGTGGGATGGGAAGGATTCCCGAAACTTTTTTCCACTGTATAAAGACGCCCCAGATTATTTTTCTTCCATGAATTTGAACCTTCTTTTTGTGAAAAATGAAAGAAATGAAGTAACCAAAGCATGGTGTCAGTATCGGGGAGAAAGCTTTTGGGTCACTAAAACCAACTAACCTACCATGAGAAGAAAAGACTTTTTGAAACTGGGCGGACTTATTGCTGCCACGGCTTCCCAATCGGATGCTTTTGCGGCGTCAAAACCGCAAAGTGCGGGGAATGACGTTGATTTTATGCACGATGGATTGGTACTTACTCCCAAAGAGTACGGCGGTTTGTTGATGCAATTGGCAGATGAGGGTAAAATCAAGCCCGATTATTACTCCAACGGCGGTGTGGTGGAAGAATTGGAGGCCGTTTTTGCTAAACTGTTTGGAAAAGAATCGGCGGTATTTATGCCTACCGGAACATTAGCTAATCACATCGCCGTTCGCCGTCTGGCAGGGCAGAACCGAAGGGTAATTGTACAGGAACAGAGCCATTTATACAACGATACGGGCGATTGTTCGCAAACGTTGAGCAATCTTAATCTGATTCCGTTGGGTCTCAATGCGGTTGAATTTACGTTGGAAGAGTTGGATTACATCGTCAAAAAAACGCAGGGAGGGCGCGTGGAAACGCATGTTGGCGCTATCTCCATTGAATCACCTGTGCGGCGGCAAAAAGACCGAATGTTTTCTTTTGAAAGCGTCAAAAAAATAGCTGAATACGCCAAAAGCAACAACATAAAAATGCACTTGGACGGGGCGCGGGTGTTTGTACAGCCTGTTCATAACAACGTCAGCGTCATTCAGTACAGTGCGCCGTTTGATACGGTTTATACTTCGCTTTGGAAATGTTTCAACGCTGCTTCGGGGGCGATTTTGGCCGGACCGAAAAGCTTTACGGAGAATTTATTTCACGAACGTCGCATGTTTGGCAGTGGATTGCCGGGAGCTTGGCCCTTTGCAGCTGTAGCCCTGCATTTTGCCAACGGTTTTGCGGAGGAGTATAAACAATCGTGGCAAAAAGCAGAAACCCTGTTTTCGCTTCTTCAGAAAGAAGAGCGGTTTACAATTACAAAATTTGAAAACGGCTCCCACATTGTGGGACTGGAGGTCAAAAACGCAAATGCCGGACGTTTTAAGGAATCCTTAGCTAAAAAGAAAATAGAAGTATCGGCCCCAAGCGGCAATGGATTTTTACTAAAAGTAAATCCGTCCCTTTTGCGGGAAACACCGCAAAATTTGGCAAGCCGTTTTATGGAATCGTTGAAGGAAAGCGAAATGTAGGGTAAAGTGGAAAGGGTAAGGGGTAGGGTGTAAAGTGCACCGCAGTCGCTTGCGTCCCCTCGCAGTCGCTCGGTTCTACCGAGTGACGACTATTAGCAGGCCTCCGGCCTATGTATTTAATTAGGCTGGAAGCCTACTAATAACTGTCACCGCACGGGCGGCCCCGTCGCGGGACGCGAGCGACTACAACAGACGCAAAATATTGCGTCTCTACTTAAAACATACTCATTTCGCCTGCCAAAGGCATTGCCAAGCGTTCTCGGATGCGTTCTACGTCGGTTTCCTGCTGCAATACCCACATCATTTTGGTAACAGCGGCTTCGGTGGTGATGTCGCCTCCGCTGACTACCCCGATTTTATCAAACCACGTACTGGTCTGATAACGGCCCTGCATCACGCGTCCGCCGTCGCATTGGGATACGTTCATAATCACGATGTCGCGCTCGGTTGCTTCCTTCAATTCGTGCAAAAACCAAGGCAGGGTAGGGGCATTGCCTGCTCCGAACGTCTCCAGTACAATGCCTCGTAATCCGTTGATTTCTAAAATAGAACGGACTACATTTTGGGTGATGCCCGGGAAAAGTTTGAGAATCGCCACGTTTTGCTCCAATTGGGGTTTAATGCGGAATTCTAAATCAGCATTTGGAGTGATAATAAAAGGAAAGTTGTACTCAATCGTGACCCCAACTTCCGCCAACGGGGGGTAATTCTCTGAGCGAAAAGCATTGAATTGCGAACTTTCTTTCTTCTTGGCGCGGTTACCGCGCAAAAGCACGTTTTGAAAATAAATACACACTTCCGGTACCAATGGACGATCGTCTATTTGGGCAGCCGCAATTTCCAATGCCGTAATGATATTTTCGCGGGCATCGGTGCGGGCCACGCCTATGGGCAACTGCGCACCCGTCAGAATCACAGGTTTTCCCAGATTTTGGAGCATGAAACTCAACGCCGAGGCGGTATAAGCCATCGTATCCGTGCCGTGCAGAATAACAAAACTGTCGTATAGTTCGTAATGGCGCTGAATCAGTCGCGCAATTTCCTCCCATACATCAGGTCGCATGTTGGACGAGTCCATGATTTCTTCGAGACTGGTAAAGGTAATCTCAAAATCCAATCGCTTGATTTCGGGGAGTCTATCCAGTATTTGTTCAAAATCAAAAGGGACCAACTGTCCTTTTTCAAAGACCATTCCCAAGGTTCCGCCCGTATAAATGACCAAAACCGACGCACGCGGACGGTTGGGTAAAACGGGGTTGATGGTGACTGTTTTATACGCCGGCAAGATGGATGATGTTTAAAAACAAACTCAAATGATAAAATTGGTGGTCAGAAAATCAGAACGGTGCTCTTTCAAAATGGTGTTCAACAACTTTTTGTTCGTGTCGTTCAGTTTGGTGGCGACCAACGAACGAATCGAAAATGAACGCAGGGCATCGTGTACGGATAAAGTCCCTTCGGCGCTGTCTTTGCGGCCTGTAAACGGAAATACGTCGGGACTGCGTTGGCATTGACAGTTGATATTGACGCGGCTTACCTGATTGACCAACGGGTCAATCAAATCGCCAATTTCTGTAGCATCATTACTGAAAATACTGACCTGCTGTCCGTGCGGCGATTCGATGAGGTAGTCAATGGTCTCTTCAATGTCGTCAAAAGGTACCACGGGAATCACCGGGCCAAACTGTTCTTCGCGGTAAAGGCGCATGTTTTTAGTGACCGGATAGACCACTGCAGGAAAGACAAAGGATTCCGCCATCACTCCACCGTTTTCGTTGACAACACTTGCACCGTTGGCGATGGCATCCTCAATGACTTCTTTGAGGTAGGCAGGTTTGCCGGGCTCGGCTACGGGCGTCAGATTTACGCCTTTTTCCCACGGCAAGCCATACTTGAGTTTGGCAATGGCGCTGCTGAGTTTGGCGGTAAATGCTTCCGCAATGGTTTTGTGGACAAAAATGATTTTGATGGCCGTGCACCGTTGACCGTTGTAGGTCAATGTTCCTAAAATGTTTTCACTGACGGCTAAATCAAGGTCTGCATTTTCGGTAACGATGGAGGCATTTTTGGCATCCAAACTCAAAACCGCCCGCAAACGATTCAGTTTTGGGTGTTCTTTTTTGAGTTCGTTGGCCACTTTGCTGGAACCGATAAAAGCCAATACGTTGATTTTGCCCGTTTGCATCATGCCGGGAATCACCGTGGCTCCGCGCCCATACACTGTATTGACGACACCTTTTGGAAACGATTCCTGAAAAGCTTTCAGCAACGGATAGTGTAATAAGGTACCGTGTTTCGGGGGTTTGAATAAAATGGTATTTCCCATCAAAAGGGCAGGAATGAGCGTTGTAAAGGTCTCATTGAGAGGGTAGTTAAACGGTCCCATACACAATACAACCCCTAAAGGCGAGCGGCGTATTTGGGCAATAACGCCTTCACTGATTTCAAATTTAGACGAACTGCGGTCAATGTCTTTCAGTTCATTGATGGTTGCGTTGATGTAATCAACGGTGCGGTCAAATTCCTTGGTAGAGTCAGCAAACGATTTTCCGATTTCCCACAAAATGAGTTTCACTATTAATTCCTTTTGTTCGCTCATTTTCTTCACAAAGCGCTCCAGACATTGGATTCGGTCGCCGACGCTCATGGTAGGCCATTGTCCGCGCCCGCTATCGTAGGCCGCTACGGCAGCATCCAAGGCTTCCATCGCGTCCGTTTCAGCACCCAGCGGATACGTGCCGATTAGTTTTCGTTGCAGGCCATCGGCCGTTTTTACATAAATGGGCGAATAGACTTCGCTGACGGGCCCGTTCCACGCCTTCATTTCACCGTTGAGGAGGTATTCCCGTTGGTGGATTTCATCTATTTGAAACTCCTTCGGAATTTCGCTTTCCGACACAAACAATGCGTTGAGCTGTTCTTGGAAATCCATAATTCTGTTTTGTTAAAATGGGTTATTCATAGCTACTCTATTCCATAACCTTTTGAACTGCGACAGGATTCCTTTTTAGAGATTAAAAATGGAAGTTTGAGTAAGAGCAGGTGAAAATAGCTTGTTATGGGTTTTTATTTTGCCAGTAAAATAGCATTTTCAGTTGTCTTTTCGGCAATCTCTTTGACCGAAACCTGCATTAAATCAGCTACTTTCTGGGCAATCAGCGGAATATAGGCAACTTCATTACGCTTGCCGCGGTAGGGAACAGGCGCCAGATACGGACAATCCGTTTCCAAAACAATGTGCTCCAAATCAATGAAAGGAAGCACTTTGTCCATGCCGCCGTTTTTGAACGTAGCCACGCCGCCAATGCCCAGTTTAAAGCCCAGTTCAATGGCTTTTTGAGCTTCTTCAAGCGTTCCAGTAAAACAGTGAAAAATGCCTTTGAGACGTGGGTCGGCTACTTGCTCAATGAGCTCCGCCACTTCCCAAAAAGCATTGCGACTGTGAATGTCAATCCAAAGGTTGTGTTTGAGAGCCAAATTACATTGGGTCAAAAAAGCCTCTTTTTGCTGCTCCACAAAGGTTTTATCCCAATAGAGATCCATTCCTATTTCGCCGATAGCTACGAACGGCCCCCATCCCTTCCTTCCCCCACTTGGGGGAAGGGGAGTCAATTGTGATGTTTTATTCAGCCAATCTTCAACGATATAGAGTTCTTTCTCAAAATCTTCTTTAACATAGGTAGGATGCAGGCCCATCATGGGCAAACATACATTGGGGTATTTTTCGGCCAAGGCCATCATACCGTCAATGGTAGTGTGGTCGCAATTGGGCATCCAAATTTGAGTAATCCCCGCGGCAAAAGCGCGGTCAAGCATTTCGGTACGGTCTTCGTTAAAAGCGTCGTCGTATATGTGGGCGTGAGTTTCGATCATTAATGAATTGTGAATTAGTGATTTAGTGAATTGTGAATGAGGGAATATTGTTTTTTTACTGCCTACTGCCTACTGCCTACTGCCTACTGATATTCCCTTCCTTTCCAGACGGTGGTTTTTCGTAGGTAAAAGTTAATCAGCATGGCAAAGTTGATAAAAACGTGGTAAAACCAGAAAAAAGGAATGCCGATAAAGAGTTGCGGGCGTTGGAGCCAATTCAAAACTCCCACCAACCAAGCGGTGATGGATACGTAACTTAAGAAAATAATGAATAACGTGATTTTTGGAAAAAAGAAGCCTAAAACTACCAAAAACGGCAACAAAAGCCCATTGAAATACACGCCGAGCCGCTGTCCCCAGGGAATTGAAACGGCCCCGTACATCCAGCGTTTTCGTTGAATCAAGAGTTCTGATAAAGTAGGGGTGGGTTTAGAAATCGCCAGTACGCGACGGTCGAATAATTGAACGAATCGGAATCCTTTGTCCAGAATAGCTCGGAACAAGGCATAATCTTCGGTAATGGAAAAGGGGATGGATTCGTAACCTCCCACAGCATCGTACGCTTTTCGAGTGACGGCCATGTTGTTTCCCATGGCCGTAATGGGAATGTTGAAAAGCGCAAACAAACGCATAAACGACAGATAATACAGCCATTCCAAGGCTTGGCAATACCCGAAAAGCAGTTCCCAAATGCTGCCTCCCTGAGCAAGAAAAGCGAGTGGTGCAGGCTGCATGGTTGTAATGCCCGTTACAATTCCAACGTTGGGTTTGAAATAAGGGAGCATATTCTGAATCCAATCAGTAGGAACTTGAATGTCGGCATCGGTAAAAAATAAATAGTCGCCCGTAGCACGTTGCGTTAATTGAGCTAAAACGTTGGTTTTGCCTTTCAGCTTTGAATTTTCGGAAAGTTGTTTGATATGAACTAACTCAAAATGAGGCTTATCTTTAATGAAATCAGTAGTCAATGAGGCCGTTTCATCTTCCGATGCATCGTCTCCTATCAGTACTTGGAGGTGTTCTTTTGGGTAACTCAAGGCCGCTACAGAACGCAAACAATGGATTATATTATCAGCTTCGTTGCGGGCGGCGATGAGTATCGTAACTTTTTTCACAAATCCATTTTTTCGGCAAAGGTAAGGTGTTCTTGTCAGCCCGATAAAAAACTGGACACAAATTAAGGGAAAAACTTAGTTTGTAGCCACTATGAGCAAACATCGAAAAAGTTGGAGTCAGGCAGAGATAGAATGCATCCTCCAACACTATCAGCAACATGGCATCAGCGCGACAGTGCGTCATTTTAACGTCGCCTCCTCAATGGTGTATAGGTGGCAGTCTTGTAAAGTCGAGCCCAAAACAGAGGTAAAAGGTGGCATCAGCCGAACAGAATACCATCGCCTTTTACGCGAAAACCAACTTTTGAAAGAGTTGGTTGCTGAGAAAGAACTCGAAATTCGGGTAAAAGATGCGCTTTTAAAAAAAACTATCCACCAAAACAAGAGCGGTTGATGGTCGCACAGGAGTTCATTGATTTATCCTTTCCCAAGTACAAGGTTTTGACTTGGTGTTCTGTGGCTCGCAGCAGTTTTTACTATCGCCCCAGTACTGGTTTGAGAGGGCGTAAACCTTACGCTGTTGTCAAAGATAAAGACGGTAAAATTATTGATAATGAGACTGTTGTAAAAATAATAGAACGCCTATTTGAACACCCTTTTGTAGATTACGGGTATTATAAAACCTATATCTATTTGAGAAAAAAGCAATATTTTCAGATTAGTAAGCATTTGGTTTATAGGCTGATGAAAGACCGTCAATTACTTAGAAATCAGTACTGTGTAAGTTCTAAAAAGACCAAACGTAACTGGGTCAAAGACTTATTGCCACAGGTAGAAGTACCTTTCACCTACTTTGAATTTGACATCAAGTTTATCTGGGTTGCCGGTAGGAATCGAAACCTACAAGTCTTGACCATTTTAGATGTGTTTTCTCGATGGAATGTTAGTCATTTGATAGCGTATTCTATTAAATATCAAGATGTTATCATGCTATTTGAACGCACTTTTCAGCATCTGACTATTCCTGAAAAATTCTATGTTCGATGCGATAATGGGTCTCAGTTTATAGCAGACATGGTACAGAAGTACTTCAAAGATAAAAAGGTCATTCAAGAATTTACTAAACCAGCTACTCCACAGCAAAATAGTCATATCGAATCTTATCATTCTATCATGGAAAACGCTGTTTGTCAGAGATTTCAGTTCAAAGATTTAAAAGATGCAAAGCAAACAATGAATCAATTTAGAGAATTCTATAATTTTGAGAGAATACACGGTGGTATTGGCTTTCAAAGCCCATCCGAATTCTTGCAGTCAAAGGGTTTAGATATGAAAAATAGTCTCATCAATCAAATCCCTATTCCCTAAAATAAGGGAAGTCCTGTGTCCAGTATTTAGCGGTCAGCACATGTTCTTTGTTGGGAATAATTTTATTTACATTGCTTTTTGAACAATAACGACAGAACATATTGTTAAGAAAAACATATAATCTTAAAAATTAGGTAACGTGATAAATGACCAATAATCGCATGGCTACAAGTAGACTGATCAGCAAAATAAAGAGGAGTGATCTCCTTGAAAAAGAGCAACAACGCTCAGACTTGGGATTTGGAACTCGTATTACTAACGATACTACACGACTAATTAACCCGAATGGGACATTCAATGCGCGTCGTGAAAATGTATCTTTCTGGGCATGGTTAGATATTTTTCACCGCCTGACTGTACTCTCCTGGCCTCGGTTTTTTTTAGTGGTGTTTGCTATTTATTTTGTGGTTAACTGCTTTTTTTCAGTACTTTATCTGTTTATAGGCGTAGAATATTTGCAGGGGATACACGCAACTACCAAGATGGAGCAATTTTGGGGGGCTTTCTTTTTCAGTGCTCAAACCCTTACTACGGTGGGGTATGGACACGTGGCTCCTGTAGGTATGGTAGCAAGCGCTTTGTCTTCTGTTGAGTCATTGGTTGGAGTGTTGGGATTTGCCATCGCTTCCGGGTTGGTATATGGACGTTTTTCTCGCCCTATTCCAAAGATTTTATTCAGTCGTAACTCCCTTTTTGCCCCTTACCTCGACATCAATGCCTGGATGTTTAGAATGATCAATGAAAGCCCTACCGAGTTGGTGGATGTGCGGGTAGAAGTATCTATTACTCGATTGGAAACACTTCCCGACGGAAAACGGACACGCAAATATTATCCTATAAAACTGGAACGCAGTCAGGTGAATTTCTTTCCCCTTAGCTGGACAATCGTTCATCCTATTACCGAAGACAGTCCCCTGTATGGTGCGACTGAAGAAAGTCTGGAAGAGTCTGACAGTGAATTTTTGATTTACATTCGTGCTACGGAAGAGACTTTTTTACAGCCTGTACACGCACGACATTCATTTAGGTACAAAGAAATTATATGGGGAGCCAAATTTATCCCCATGTTTAACAGCGTAAGGACCGAAGATATAGTAAGAGTGGATGTCCAAAAAGTACATGAATATGAGATGATGCCTTTGAACTGAGCATACAAACAATTCATTTATCAAACTAAAGAACTGATATGGCTGAGCAACCCGAAAAGAACCTCAAGGAAACGAGCCAAGGTGTTTCTACTTTTGCCAAGTACTCGGGTCTCGGGTTCCAAATGTTGGCAACAATTGGACTGGGCGTATACGGCGGACTGAAATTGGACGAGTGGCAGCAAAACAAATTTCCGCTTTGGACGCTTGTTTTGTCGTTGGGTTCGGTAGCAGGTTCTCTTTATTTACTTATCAAACAGGTCAAAAACGAATAAGCAAAATGTTGCGTACAGTTATTTTTACGGGTGCCATTGGAATTGTATTTTTTACAGCCGAATATTATAATTTCGTCCATTCTCTGCCTGCTGAAAAGTGGTATATTCTTGCCTTTTTCTTTACAATCTCTGTTCTTCAGCACCGAGTTATGTCCTTTGGTTTTCAGGAGAATAGAGATCGGTTTGTTCAATTTTATTTGGTCACCGTTGTTCTTCGCCTGATTCTCTGCGTCTTATTTGTGGGAGCATTCCTCTACTACAAGGTCAGCCACCCGATGGGGTTCGTCGTTACCTTTTTTGTATTATATTTATTTTATACTTTTTTTGAAGTCTTAGGATTGTATCGTAACTTGCGCCGCGATTTGAAACCGTAGAGCAATAATGAAAAATATTTCGATTCGTTTATTTGTACTATTCCTATTTTTGTCGGCTTTGGCTACTCCTTCCGTTCGGGCCGAAGAACCTCATAAGCACGGAGAAGAAGAGAAGTTTAACGCAGGTGAGATGATCATGCACCACGTAGCTGATGAGCATCAGTGGCACTTCGCTACTATCGGACATACGCACGTTACACTTCCGTTACCTATCATTATTTATGATACCAATAAGGGGCTGAAGATTTTTTCGTCAAGCCATTTTTATCACAGCGCTGATGGTACGCACGAAGGCTATAAAATGGAGCACGAGCACATTTCTGCTTTAGATGGAGCGAAACTATATGATTTCTCCATTACTAAAAACGTCGCGTCTTTGATTATCAGCTTTATTCTTTTGCTGACTATTTTCTTTACCGTGGCTAAATCTTACAAGAGCCGCTCAGGTAAATCCCCCAAAGGATTGCAGTCTGCTTTAGAGCCTATCATTGTATTTATTCGCGATGAAGTGGCCAAAAATAACATTGGCGAAAAACACTACCGTCGTTTTGTGCCTTATTTGTTGACTTTGTTTTTCTTCATCTGGATTAACAACCTTTTGGGTTTGATTCCGGGCGGAGCAAACCTGACAGGTAACATTGCCGTGACCTTGACGCTTGCCTTGATTACTTTCTTTGTCGTGAATTTCAACGGGAAAGGAACGTATTGGGGACATATTTTCGCGATGCCGGGCGTACCGAAATGGTTGTTGATTATCATGACACCCGTTGAAATCGTGGGCGTATTCATGAAGCCGTTTTCACTCATGGTTCGATTGTTTGCCAATATCACTGCGGGACACATTATCCTGTTGAGCTTTTTAAGTATGATTTTCATCTTTGAGAGTTTGGCAGTAAGCCCTGCCGTAGCGATTTTCTCTACCTTCATCAACTTGATTGAGTTGTTGGTAGCGGCATTACAAGCTTATATTTTCACGGTACTGACCGCTTCTTACATCGGTGCGGCCGTTGAAGAACATCACCACTAATTTTTTGTAAATTTCTTTTTTCATATATAACAATTACAATCATGTTGCTTAACATTTTGCTTCAGGAAGTCGCTTCAAGTAGCGCATCAATCGGATACATGGGTGCTGCTATCGGTGCAGGTTTGGCTGCTATCGGTGCAGGCTTAGGTATTGGTCGTATCGGTGGTTCAGCGATGGAAGGTATCGCTCGTCAGCCGGAAGCTTCCGGAAAAATTCAAGGTGCCATGTTGATCGTTGCGGCCTTCGTTGAAGCCGTTGCTCTCTTCGGTGCCGTTATCGCTTTGTTGGTAGTTTTGTTGAAGTAATTTCACTCACTACCCAAACGGCAGTAGCTGATTGTTGTTTGCATTAGGCATCAGTGTGTTTGGCAACTGCTCAAAATAATTACATTCTCCGCTCACTAACAGTAGGTTGGTGGCCGGAGAATGATTAGTAAATAGAAACTCAAAAGCTATTTCAATACTATGGAATTAGTAACCCCCCAACTTGGTCTTATATTTTGGCAGTTAGTATTCTTCGGAATTTTGTTCTTTCTGCTGGCTAAATTTGCTTGGAAGCCCATTCTTGGCAGTTTGCAGGAACGCGAACACCAAATTCAGAGTGCATTGGATTTGGCGGAAAAAACCCGCGCAGACATGGCTAAAATGCAGTCTGATAATCAAAAATTATTGGCCGAAGCCCGCGCTGAGCGTGACAGCATCCTGAAAGCTGCCAAAGAATCAGCCGACCGTATCATTGCGGAATCAAAAGATAAAGCAACGGTAGAAGGTAAGCGTATCATCGAAGATGCACGGGAAGCAATCAACAATGAGCGCGTTGCGCTGGTGGCTCAAATGAGAAAAGAAATGGTGACCATTTCGCTCGACATCGCTGAAAAAGTATTACGTAAAGAATTGAGCGATAAGACTTCACAGGAAAAGTTAGTCGCAGATTTGGCGAAAGAAGCAAGACTTAATTAATTGTCGAATTTAGAGCGGTCCGCCGCCGCGGTGCAGAATGTCGAATAACTTGACTTTGACACTCTGCACTATAAAATCAAAACTAAAAAAATGTCTGAATCTACCGTAGCTTTACGATATGCTAAATCTTTGATTGATTTGGCTCAGGAACAAAAAGTAGTGGAAACAGTCTACCAAGACATGGTGTTTTTCAAAAAAGTGGCCGATGAAAACCGCGGTTTAATGTTAGCATTGAAAAGCCCCGTTGTCCGTCACGACAAAAAACTTGCCATTTTGGAAGGCGTGTTTAAAGAAAGAGTAAGTCCTGTTTCTTACACTATTTTCACGATAATTACTCAAAAGAATCGCGAAGCTATTATGAATAGCATCGCAGATGAGTTTGTTAAGCTGTACGACGATTACAAAGGCATTGTAAAAGCGTACATTACTTCTTCGATGCCCCTCACTGCTGAATTGCGCAAGCAGTTCATACAAATTGTGGCAGATGCTACCGGTAAAACGGTGGAATTGGAAGAAAAAGTAGATGCCAAACTTATCGGTGGATATATTTTGAGAGTAGGGGATCGTCAAATCGATGCTTCTATCAAAAAACAATTGAACGACTTGAAATTGACGTTGCTCAACTAAGATATTTTTTATCTGCTTAGAGTGACTGAAGCCATTACTGCTTTGCGGTAAGGGCTTTTTTTGCCCCCCTTCTCCATGTGGAGAAGGGGCTGGGGGATGAGGTGAAAACTATAATTCGTCGTAAATCGCTTCGATGGCATCAGCAAGTGCTTCGTCTTTCTCCGTTACTTTATCGCCGGCATCGTGCGTGGAGAGTTCAAAACGCACTTTATTATACACGTTTGACCACCAGGGGTGATGATTCATTTTCTCGGCTACATCAGCAATTTGGGTCATGAAAGCAAATGCTTCCTTGAAATCTTCAAATTCATACTCGCGGACGAGTTTATTGTTTTGTTCTATCCACATACGTTGTCTGTTTTGAGGTGAGCATACTTTTTAATTCATCTATTACAACGATGCTATTCCTTAAATCGCATACATTATTAAAAAAAGGGACAGAAGATACCTAAATCGCTCATTTACCTTTTGCCCTGCTGTATCTTCAAAAAACATCAATTCAGACAGTTTGTATTTATTCAACCGTCACTGATTTAGCCAAGTTGCGGGGTTGATCCACGTTGCGCCCCCGCATCACAGCGATGTAGTAAGACAGTAATTGCAAAGGAATAGAGGACAATAAAGGCATCAAAATTTCGTGCGTTTTAGGAATTTTAATCACGAAATCCACCAAAGTCGGAATATGGATATCGCCTTCGGTCACAATGGCAATCACGCGCCCTTTTCGCGCTTTTACTTCCTGAATATTGGAAACTACTTTTTCATACGAACTGTCTTTGGTCGCAATAAATACGACCGGCATATCCTCATCAATCAACGCAATGGGGCCGTGCTTCATTTCGGCGGCCGGATAACCCTCAGCGTGGATGTAGGAGATTTCTTTCAGTTTAAGCGCCCCTTCCAAAGCGACAGGGAAGTTTAAGCCTCGTCCCAAGTAAATGAAATTGCGGGCGTAGGTAAAGATTAAAGCAATTTCTTTGACTTTATCGGCAGCTTTCAGTACCTGCCCTACTTTACGGGGAATATTTTCCAGTTCAATCAGCAGTTGACGATACAGTTCTTCCGAAATCGTACCGCGCTTTTTAGCAAGAGAAATGGCTATTTGAGTCAAAACGGTCACTTGGGCCGTAAATGCTTTGGTACTTGCCACGCCGATTTCGGGTCCTGCGTGGGTATGGGCCCCCGCGTGGGTTTCGCGGGCGATAGACGAGCCCACTACGTTACAGACACCAAAAATGGTGGCTCCTTTGGATTTTGCTAATTGAATGGCAGCCAAGGTATCAGCTGTTTCACCCGATTGAGAAATGGCGATGACAAAGTCTTTTTCACGAATAATCGGATTGCGATAACGGAACTCAGAAGCATATTCTACTTCTACGGGAATGCGTGCCAGTTCTTCAAAAATATACTCCGCTACTAATCCCGCGTGCCAGGAAGTGCCACAGCCTACAATAATGATGCGTTTGGCCTCGGCCAATTTGTCCATGTAGCCTCGCAAACCGCCTAATTGCAGGATGCCTTCTTCGCTGTTGACTCGTCCGCGCATACTGTCAGCAATAGAACGCGGCTGTTCAAAGATTTCTTTCAGCATAAAATGGTCGTATCCACCTTTTTCGATGGCTTCCAGCTCCATTTCCAATTTCTGAACGTAAGGAGCTTGTCGCTCATTTTCAAGATTGACAATTTTCAATTCACCATTTCGTACGAGTGCAATTTGATTGTCATCAAGATAAACGACGTCTTTGGTAAATTCAATGATAGGGGTGGCATCAGAGGCAAAAAAGAACTCATCTTCACCGACACCAATTACCAAAGGACTACTTTTGCGGGCAGCAATAAGCTGCGTGGGGTCATCTTCCGAGATGATGACAATGGCATACGCTCCCACTACCTCCTGCAAAGCCAATCTGACGGCTTCTTCGAGCGAACAGTTCACTTCCTGCTGAATATCTTCAATAAAGTGTATGAGTACTTCTGAGCCGGTTTCTGAGCGAAATTCGTAGCCCTTTTTGAGAAGATTTTGCTTGATGGTCGCGTAGTTTTCGATAATGCCGTTGTAAATAATCGCCAACTTCTTATGGTAAGAATAGTGAGGGTGAGCGTTGGCATCATTGGGCTCTCCGTGAGTCGCCCACCGCGTGTGCCCAATCCCGACGGTAGCGTGCAAATCCTTGGTTTTAAGCTCGTCTTCCAGCGCAGCTACTTTTCCTTTTTTCTTATAAATTTTCAGTCCTTCACCGTTGAGCAGAGCTACCCCCGCGCTGTCATACCCCCGGTATTCCAGCCTTTTTAGCCCTTTTATGATGATAGGGCAGGCTTCTCGGTGGCCTACATAAGCTACGATTCCACACATGCTGATTGATGTTTAAGGTGAGTAATGAATGAGCGGGTGTTTTTAAAAAAAATTACCAACCCTTTTTATCCTAAGAATTTTTTTAATAAACTTGGTTTAATACAATCAAAGTTAATTAAAATAGCGAAAAATAAAGAAATATTACAAAAACAAAAAGTGCCCCGAGTTATCTCAGGGCACTTTTTGTTTTTGCTTTTATGAACTTGAGACTTATTTTGTTTGGGTATAAAATATCATCAATTTTACGTTTTCTTTCGTAGGATTGATTGTCAAACGATCCAATTTATTATTAAGAAATGGGTAATAACCGGTCAAAGGTTGGGAATTGTTGGCGTATGATTGAACGGTACTTGCCAAACTCACAGGCATTAATAACAATCCGGTACTTTTCTTAAATCCTATGGAAACCGCTTGTAAATACGTAGTAAGAATAAAATTATAATTGCGGAATTTGGAGGAATAAGAGACAACCTGCGGCAATACATACGATTGAAATGTCGCTCCGTCTATCGGCAGTAGAAGTTCGGTATCTCCTTTGGAACGCAAAAGCCGATTGGTTTCGTCGGTCTCAGCCATAGTGAGTCCGGTAGGAAGTCCAAAAAGCCCGCCCACGTGCACCGGTTGATTAGGGACAATATTTAGCTCTGCTCGGTTAATAGCGATGTTATTGTTTTTAAACAATGTCTGCAAATAAGGGATCTCAATTTTAGTCACTATTCCAAGGGCGTCCTGAACATAATTGAGTCCCCCCGTTTGGGTGGCCAAAAGAGGTTTTAGCGGTTGGATTTGGCTTAAAGCCGTTTCTTGTCGATTTGCTTTTACCTGATTAAAGCGCTTAGAAACATAGAATGTTCTCACCAAAGCGATGGTATCAGCACTGTTGTGCAGGTACAGATTAAGAAGAATCCCCGTTGAGGAAGGTGAAAAACCAACCACCATGTTATTGCTTGTAGCAGGCACCATCGTAAAACCTTTGATGGTTTGGATGAACTTAGCAGATGTAGCACCTTCCGGTTTTCCGCTCAAATCCATAATTTCTTTGCCAAAAGCAGCAGGTAAATTAAACTTGATCGCGTTATTGATGGAAGGATTCGGTGTAAATTTAGCCTTAGCCAACGGAGTGGGATCGTAAGCTATCGAACTGTTGTTGTAGTACGTTTTTCCCGTTAGAAGTGTATCCTTTAAGCGGTGCAAATTTACTTCAAAAGGTCGAAGCGTATCTCCGTACAGGTACGAATACGCAATTTCCATCGTGAGTGAGTCAAACACGTATGTATTGGTATTGACAGTTCCGTCCGAATTAAGATTTAAATTCAGAGCTCCGCCCGCTTCAAAAAAGGGCTGTGCCGTAACCTGACCAAAAATGGGGTCACGATACAGCCCTGAGAGCAATTGTTGGGTATTGGATGTACGAACGGAGTCCAGTAAAACAGTGCTTGTTCGTACTGTAAGCGTATCAGTAAACTGCACTTCAGCGATGACCTCCGGGGGGAGGCCGATTTCTTTGGGAGCTTCGCAGGCAGCCAATGTAAGGGCTAAAATGGTGATTATACTCAAGGCGGCTTTAACCGGCCAACTCATTGTAAAGGTTGTAGTACGTATCGGTAAAATTTTCGTCTTCTTCGACCAGTTCCAATTTGCGTTCGGGCAATTCATCAAAAATACGGTTTAAACTTTCACTAAAATCATCGTCAGCTTTGACTACAGCATCGGCATACGCACATCCAATTTTGATAAATCCTTCAAAATCAGCGGAACGGAGATGCGCCAGTGCCTCGTCACTAACGTCCATGGCTTTGGCTTTATCTAAAATTCCATCTTCAAACTTATAGTTGAAGGCATTATTGTAAACAGTAAAAACGCACTTTGTATCCTTAAACATCGGATCATTTTTGTAAGTGGTTTTCAAATACAACGGGATAAGAGCCGTCATCCAATCGTTGCAGTGAACAACGTCAGGAGCCCAGCCTAATTTTTTGACTGTTTCGAGTACCCCTTTGCAGAAAAAGATAGCACGCTCATCGTTGTCGTCAAAAAAGTTGTTGTCCTTATCTAAGAAAACGGACTTACGATGAAAATAGTCTTCGTTGTCTATAAAATAAACTTGTAATTTGGCGCTTGGAATCGAAGCCACCTTAATAATCAGCGGTTTTTCATCGTCACCGACTGAAATATTGATACCCGAAAGACGGACTACCTCGTGAAGGCGATTTTTACGCTCGTTGATGAGTCCAAAACGCGGCACCAATATGCGAATTTCCATGCCGCGTTCCTGCATTGCTTGAGGTAATTTTCTTACATAATCGGCTACCTCAGTGATTTGGAGAAAGGGATTTATCTCGCTGGCTACATACAAAATCCGTAGTTTACTCATAGGCTTTGGTGAAGCTTGAAGGGATTGGTTTTGAAGAAAAATTTTGCAAAATTATACAAAATTTTGGCGAATTTCAACGTTAATGCCTGATAATTATTTGATATAGTTTAAACCCCTTACCTTTGTTTTCCAAATTATCTTCGTAAAAATACATGAAAACTCCTTTACTTGAGAGTATACTGGGCTGGGCGTCGCTGGGCTTTTTTGTTTTATGGATTATGGAAATCCGACGGACTGAGTTTAAAGACAGTTATTGGCTTATTATGCTCTGCTTATCCTGTCTGTTGGCCTTTCAGTATCTGCGCCGTAAACGCAATGCCGAACCCATGCTTTCTAAATATACCCCGGAAAATAAACAGGTAAAGGCAAAACCCAAAGCGACCATAAAGCCTTCGATAAAAAAGAAAAAGTAGTCAGACAGGACGGGGCCCGCAACGGCGGACCGTGCCCGTGCGGTCAGGAGTGAGAAGGAAGAAGTCAGCGGAAAAAAATTAAAAGTCAATAAGCGCAGAATCTGCCAAAACGGTTTTTAAAAGGAAAAAATCACTGACTCCTGACTCCTTGCTTCTGACTTCTGATTTAAATCAACCACAGCGTAAACAAAAAGATACCGTCTCCCATCCATCGATAGCGCTCATCTGCCTGAACTGACGGTCGCTTCAGCAAGTGCATACACACGCTCATGACAGCGATAGTTAGGGCAGTTCTGACACAATACCTGTAAGACGTGAATACAAGCACTCCTAAGGCACTTATAACCACAATGGTAACCAACCACGTTAATACTTGGCTGACTGTCTCTGTGCCCCACGCAATGGCCAAGGAATAACCCTCCTCAATATCGAAGGATTCAAACCAGGAGAACAAAAGAAGGTTTTGAAAAGCTACCAATCCAAAAAGTACCATGAAGACATTGCTTTCCCAAGCGGTGTTGGGGATGGAGATGAGGGCCGTACCCCAAATTCCTGCGGTGTAAATGATAGCCACAAAAGGCTCTTTAAAAAGCTGGAAACTGTCGGTAAGTGAGGTTTTGAAAACAACAAAGAGGTAAATGCCGACGAGAAACGCTAAACCGATTCCTAAAAAAATCATTTTGGACGGTATCCAAAACAGGCATATCAGACCTACAAAGGCCAATCCCGCTAAAACTTTGAGTAATATAGGTTCGTAACGGGCGTGAAAGCGGTGACGGGGCGTGTCAATTGGCGTGGGTTTACGATTGTCAAGCAATCGGTCCACTACATAAATGGCAAATACTGCAATGCCGACCAGTAGGGTTGAAGCCCAACCTACGTTGCCGTGACCGTCGGGCAAACGCAACGCAACGCCATGCGTAATCGTAGCACCAGCTGCTACGTCCAAACTTAGCCAATGGGCGCGTTTGAGGTAATAACTGATAATAAATGCAACGTTTTTAAGCCAAGTCATGGAGCGGTAACTTTTAATCTCATGGGCGATTTAGGCTAACGCTCTGCTTGATTTCGCGGATTCGCTCGTTGAAATTCCAGTTGTGAAAATCAACCTCAGGCAGGCACGTGGCTTTCAGATAATCCATGATGGTGGGAGGGTGGACTACGCGCTGCCCCGAACGGACATCAATGTATTTGGACGTGACCCAAAGTACATTTTTGAGTTGGGAACGGCTGTCGTCGGTCATGAAATATTCCGTAACGGTGGTGTCCTGATTGAAGTAAATCAATCGAGACGTAATGCGTACCCATTCGCTGACCATCGCGGGGCGTACATAAGCAATTTGGTGCTGATACACGACCCAACTTTGGCCAAGTTCGCGGAAGAGGCGCCCAAAGTTGAATTCATACAACTTAGCGACTTGGTCTTCGCGGGCATTAAAGTAGTAATCAAAATACTTGGCATTGTTGAGGTGCTGCAAAGGATCGCAGTCCTGAAAACGAATAACCATCCGCGATTCGGGTTCTTTGGGGTACTCCTTATTGGGGATGTGTTCAAAAAACATGGGTTTTATATTTTTTTGCACACCAACAGCCTTTTATCGCCATTGGAGAGGGTTGTAGCCAGCAAATATACGTCACCCCCGTCTTTTAGTTTTAGTTTTTTGCGAAGTTCATCCGTAGTTGTAGGGAAATTACGAACGGTGAGGTTGGCTTTTGCGTCAGGTAAATAAGGGGCAAGTGCCTTTGAATCAGCCTTTACCATGGCTTGCACTTCAAAAATACGTCCGGGGAAATCAATTTTCAGATTTTCGGAAGTATATAAGTGGCTATGGGGTGCAATCTTGGCAAGACCGAAGGCATTGGCGATTGATTTAAAAGCTCCTGCTTTCAAAACCGCGACATTGGGCTCGTAAACGTAGCGTTGCGGGTCACTCAATGTGACAGCCATAGTCGCTTCTTGTTTCCATTGAAAATCAAAGACTTGTTGGCTGCCGTCGTTTTTGAAGTTGATGGTTTTAACTTGGACACCCGATGAATGATTGTTAAATTCATTCAATTCAAAAAGTAACTCTTTACACTCATTTTCTACCGCAACTACATGAACCGTTGTAACGAATGGTAAATCACTGAGTGTTTGTTTTATGTCTAATAGAGGAGATGCTTTGATAAGAATATGATTTGCTTTCTGTAGTAAAAGCGGCAAATATTCAACCACGTCGGGCTCGCAGTCTTTCAGCCCTACCACGCGGCGGTTGTCGGCAGCACGGCGGGCGGGGTCTACATACATCCAATCCGTTTTGCCTTCCAATTGGTGCAGAAAATTAATGGAATCTCCCTGAATACAGCGAATGTTACCCACCTTCAATACGTCAAAATTATGTTGGGCCGACTGCACTAATTTTTCATTCTGCTCAATGTATGTTACCGATTCGCAGCGTTGTGAAAAAAAATAGGAGTCAATGCCCATGCCTCCCGTAGCATCTATCAAGTACGCTCCTGCTACCAAAGAGGCTTTGTAGTGGCCCGTAAGCTCCGATGAGCTTTGTTCGACCGATACGGCAGGTGGAAACACCAAGCGCGGCTCAGCGTACCACGTAGGTAGCTTATGCCGCGCTTTTTGCCTTGATTCTATTTGGCCGATCAGAAACTCCTTTTCTTTCCCGTACTTGAGCAAAAGCGAAGTGGGGGCAGATTGAAGATGCTGTTGTATAAACGTGATTTGTTCGTTAGATAGCGTCATACTTTGCTACAACCCGCACGAGTTCGCGCTCCGATTTTAACTCTATTTTTTCCTGTTCAAGCAAAGCTTTGATGGCTACTTCCTTGTCCGACAGCACATCTAATACTGATTTCTTACTTCTCTTGACTTTCACCATGTTTCCATCGGCTTTCAGAAGATAGTATTCGTTGGCATCTTCGTAGGTATCAAAACGAACGTTGTTGCTGTAAGGGTCTTTGAAGTCGGCTTTTTTGAGAGTTTTGCTGACGAGTTTTAACAGAGAAGTTTTTCCTTCATACAACACCAGAAAATACACATCACGCATGTCGTATTTAGAAGTTTGTGACTTTGGATAGCGTTTGAACGTGAAATTGGCCTTCGTGACGGGGTCATTAATAGTAAAAGAAAGAACTTGGTACGGAAACACAATCAGCGAATCGCCCGAAGGGCGTTTCATGAGGAGTTCTTTGGTATAGGCGTTGTACTTTAGAGGCATATCGTTAAAAACTTTGCCATCTACAAAAGCCATTTGTCCGCTTATCCATTCTGAAATAAAGAGTGGAGAACCTTTGATGCCTTCGTAGCGCGAATCGAAGGTAGAGGTTGTGTAGTTGCCCACACCTAAGCGGCCATCTACATCACGGATAAGGCTGTTGGCATTTTCAGTTTGGGCCATCAACCCGTGGGCTGAGCACAAACAGCAAGCGATAAAAAGATTTTTTTTCATGGTCTGAGAAATTTAATTATTTGCTCCGCAATGTATATCAAACTAATTGGTTTTCAAAAGACAAAATAGATAGCAATTGAAATAGGTGTAGAGGAGCCAAATTAAATGCAGCAAAGGAAAAGCTCAAAATCGGAGCGCTGTAAATTGGAATAAAATTAAACGGTTGAATGTAATTTACAGCGAAGCTCTTAAAGTCAGGTAAAACGGTACTTCAATGTGTTCTTTTGCGTTTTCCAGAATCAATTGAGCGGTTTGTTTGCCCATGAGTTGAAAATCGGTAGAAATCGTGGTGATGCCTTCCAGAATGATTTTTTTCAAAGGGGTTTCATTATAAGAAATAATGCCCACTTGCTTTCCGACTTTTAATTAGGAAGCCAATACCTTTTCTACCAAGGTGATTAAATCGTTTTCAGTAATGCTGATGTAGACTTCACCATCCTGAATGACTTCTTCCGAAAGACCTCGAATGACCTCAAAATCAAACGAATATTGATGGCAAAAAAGCGATAATCCTTCCAATATTTCTTTGGGGTGGTGGGATTCTTGGGGGAAAATGATTTTTATCTTGCGGTATTTAGAAAGTGCTCCGAGAGCTTACTCCAACGCTTTGAAAATATCCAACTTGAAGTTTTGACAAACGGAGCCGTATTTGCCTTTGATGCCCGGAATGGGTTTATCTACCACAATGACTTTCTGGCGCTGAATGGTGGCATTAATGACTTCGTGGGCTTTCTCCCCCCCCTCCGTGAAATGGGGAATGATGACGTAATGGGTGTAATCGTGACTATTGGTTTGGAGGAGCTTTTTGAAATAATTATAGTCGTTGTTATAAATGTAAAAGTCAATGGAAACCATTTCTCCCAACGAAGCGACCAATGCGTCATAAATGATTTTTTATGGGCATTCAACTTGTTAGCCAACAACAGAATCTTCGGATGCGGGCTGATAATAGTGCTTTTTACAAAATATCCTTTGCCCGGTACTGAATCCAGCATCCCTATTTTTTTGAGGTACTTATAGCCTTTTTCGGCGGTATCTCTCGAAATATCGGACTCAAAACTCAATTCATTAATAGAGGGCAAAATTTCATCTTTTTCCAACTCTCCTTTGCCGATGGCAGTCAGTATCGAATTGGCGATTTGAAGGTATTTGGGCGTAGCCGAATAGCAGTCAATCGTGATGAGTTGTAGTAAATCGTTCCTTTTCATTGCTGATAAACGTTTTCTTGCCAACCTTGATAATCAGACATCACTTTAACGGTGTCAGCGGACGGGTTGAGTTGTTTTCTGTCCGTTTGTAGGCGTTGAATGTGGGCGATGTCTTTAAAAACTCCACTTTCCAATCCCGATAAATAGGCCGCTCCCAAAGCGGAGACATCCGGCATTCGGATGCTTATGACTGGTTTGTCAAGGAGGTCAGCCAAGAATTGCATTACAAAACCATTGGCAGTCATACCGCCATCGACCATCAATTCCTGTAGCTGAATTTGAGTGTCGGTTTCCATGGCAGAAATAATGTCTTTTATCTGATAAGGAATGGACTCTAAGGCCGCCCTGACAATGTGGTTTTTGTTGGAAATGAAGGTAAGCCCTGTAATGGAAGCCTTGCGTTTCATATTCCAATACGGTGCTCCCAAACCACTGAAAGCGGGTATGAGATACACGCCGTTGTTGCTTCCCGCGGCTATCGCCATCGCTTCGGTTTCTTTGCTGTCGGAGATGATTCCCAACTCATTTTTTAACCATTCGATGGTGGCGCCACAGGTAACAATAACGCCTTCCAAGGCAAAATCTACTCTTCCTTCGATGCTCCAGCAGATGGTGGAAACCATGCCTTTGGCCGACGATTTTCGCTCACTCCCGACGTTCATCAGTATCGAACAACCTGTACCTAAGGTCGCTTTGGCTGTACCTGATGAAAAACAACCTTCGCCAAAGGCCGCCGCGTGACTGTCGCCAATTAGGGCCGTAATGGGAACGGGAGATTCAAAAAGTCCCTCAAAATCAGGTTCGCCAAAGTAAAAAGCGGAAGGTTTTGCCTGCGGTAAGTTAAGGTTGGAAAGTCCAAATATTTCCAACAATTCGTTGTCCCAATCTAAGGTGTTGAGGTTAAAAAGCAACGTGCGCGACGCATTGGTATAGTCGGTGAGGTATTCTTTGCCTTGGGTGAGTTTGAAAAGAAGCCACGTATCTACTGTGCCGAAAAAAGCGCCGCCTTCTTTAATGGCATCGCTGACGGCAGGTACATTTTCATTGAGCCACATCAGCTTTGTTTCCGAAAAATACGGGTCAATCACCAAGCCTGTTTTGTCGTTGATGACTTGTTCTAACCCTTTGTCTTTCAGTGTGTCACAAACAGAGACCGAACGTTTTCATTGCCAGATGACGGCATTGTGCAGCGGTATGCCGTTTTCGTCCCACACCACAAACGTCTCCCGTTGATTGGAAATCCCGCACGATAGAATGTCTTTCGTATCGTATCCCTTTGTTTTAAAATCCTCAATACATTGGGTAACGGAGGTCAAGACATTTTGGAAAATTCCTTCGGGGTCTTGTTCGGCAAAACCTTCGTTGAAATAATGCGTTTTTAAAGGCTCGGAAGCGCGGGCAATGACATTTCCCAGATTGTCAAAAACAATTGTTTTGGTACTGCTCGTGCCTTGGTCTATGGAGAGGATAAACGGCCCCCCGTCCCCCAATGGGGGAGTTAATATACTATTCTTAATTTTTAGAATTCGCTTTATCAATAATTACGGCCAATAATATCACAAATCCTTTTACTACCTGTTGCCAAAAAGGGGATACGTTCAGCAAAACCAACCCGTTGTTCAAAACGCCGATAATGATGGCGCCCAACACGGTGCCCCAAATACTTCCCTTGCCTCCCGATAACGAAGTGCCGCCAATCACCACGGCGGCAATGGAATCCAATTCGTAACCTGTACTGGCATTGGGTTGTGCCGAATCCAATCGTGACGTGACCATCAGCCCGCCTATGGCCGCCAATACACCCGCAATGGTATAGACCGTGATTTTAACTTTGGTAATGTTGATACCCGATAGCAAGGAAGCGTTTTCGTTGCCGCCAATCGCATAAATGTAACGTCCCAATTTTGTTTTGTCCGAAATAAGAATGGCTACTGCCACTACCACTGCACTTATCCAAACAGGTACGGGAACGCCCACCAACCAACCCGTTCCCAAATAAGCAAATTGCTCTCCCAAACCGCTGATGGGGAAGCCTTTGGTCCAGAGCATGGTCAATCCTCTCGCTACGGTAAGCATGGCCAACGTGGCAACAAACGAGGGGACTTTGAAGCGGGTAATGACAAAACCGTTGAAAAAGCCCAACAACGCACCCGTCAATACGCCTGCGAGGGCAGCTCCTAAAAGTGTAAAACCGATGTATAAATTTTGAGAAGGTAATTCTATGCCCATTTTGAACAATCCGGCCGTGACGGCTCCGCACAAGGCCAATACTGAACCCACGGACAAATCAATGCCTGCCATCAATACTACCAATGTCATACCTACTGATATGCAGATGTTTACGGAGATTTGACGGAGGACGTTCCAAAAATTGGAAACAGTGAAAAACTTGTCGGAAAGAAATCCGATAATCAGGCACAAAATAAATAAGGCAATCAAGGGCTGAAGTTTTGCCAAGCGTTTCTTTTGTGATTCAAGGGTTGTTTGCATAAGTTCTATTTATTGGAAATGGCCGCTTTCAATAATTTATCTTCGGTGGCTTGATTGATTCCTGTTTCAAGTGTGAGTTGCCCTTCGGAAAGAACCAAGACCCGATCCGAAACCGCAAAGATTTCGGGCAATTCGGACGAAACCATGATGATGCCTAAGCCCGACGACGCCAATTGAAGAATGAGTTTATAGATTTCACTTTTGGCGTGTACGTCAATCCCACGCGTAGGCTCGTCGAGCAACAGCACCTTGGGATGCGTCGCGAGCCATTTACCCAAAATGGCCTTTTGCTGATTTCCACCGCTCAATTGTTTGATCAATTGGCCCGAAGAAGATGTTTTAATACCCAATTCCTGAATGTATTTGGTAGCCAAATCAGCTTCGACTTTCGTATTCAAAAAACCGTTTCTTTCCACTTGCTCGCCCAAAGAAGCCAGACTGATGTTTTGTTTTACATCCATACCGGGCACAATTCCATCTCTTTTTCGGTCTTCGGGTACTAAGGCCAACCCCGCTTTGACGGCATCAACTGGCGAAGCAATCGTTACCGTTTTGACAGTTCCTGACGTTAATTGCGGATACAAGCCAAAAATAGTTTCCAGTAATTCCGTCCGCCCGGCGCCCATCAGTCCAAAAATTCCTACTACTTCGCCTTGTTGTAGGGAAAAAGAGATGTCAGAAAAGATAAAATCGGGACGCTTGGCGCTTCGTTTTAACGAAAGTTGCTGTACGGAAAGCAGTTCTTTTTCTCCGTCAGCGTGTTTTCTTTTTTATGAATGAAAATTTCGCGACCCACCATTTTTTGGATAAGGCGGTCGTGAGTCATGCCTTTCATGTCACCCGATTCGATGGATTTTCCGTCTCGTAACACAATGTAACGATCAGCAATTCGGAACAACTCATCGAGCTTGTGAGAGATGTATGCAATGGTTTTATTTTCCCGCTTCAGTTCGTCAATAATGACAAAAAGCGTTTCTACTTCCTGATCAGTAATGGCCGAAGTCGGCTCGTCCATGATGATGACAGCGGGGTTGAGCAACAGAGCTTTGGCTATTTCCACCAACTGTTGTTGACCCACTTTCAGCTCATTGATTTTTGTTTCGGGGGAAACGTTGAGTTTTAGTTTTGCGAGCAATTGCACCGTTTTCAGACGCATTTGTTTTTTGTCTAATATGCCAAAAACGGTTTCAATTTCCTGCCCTAAAAAGATATTCTCCGTGATGCTCAGGTACGGAATCAGGTTGAGTTCCTGATGAATAATGGCGATGCCCGCGTTTTGAGCGTCTCGGGTTCCCGAAAAACGGACAGGTTGCCCATTGAGCGTTATTTGCCCTTCGTAGTCTCGATACACTCCCGACAAAATCTTCATCAGCGTGGATTTTCCCGCGCCGTTTTCACCCAAAATAGCATTCACTTTGCCTGCGTGGAGTTCGAGGCAAACAGTATCCAACGCCGTTACGCCGGAAAATTTCTTCGTTATGTTTTCGGCAGTCAGCACTTTTTTCGTTAATCGTTATTGGTTAACTGTTTATCGTATTTTCGCGGCAACCCCACCCTAATCCCTCCCCTGTGAGCAGGGCTGTTAAGTTCTATTTTTTTGTTACATTTGACCAAATATTATATGGAATATGACACTAAATGAATTTTTCAAAGATTTACCAGATTCACGTCGAAGTCAGGGACACCGCTA
>NZ_JAIXST010000307.1 GCF_027484545.1 Runella sp.
TCTTTGGCCAAATCAGACAAAAGTAAATCCATGATGCCGCTTTGCTGCGTACCGGTCAAATCGCCTGGGCCGCGAAGTTTTAGGTCTACATCGGCAATATCAAAGCCGTTGTTGGTTGCGCAAAGGGTATCAATTCGGATGCGGGTATCTTTGCTCAATTTTACGTCTGTCATCAAATAACAGTAGCTTTGATCGGCACCGCGACCTACACGTCCACGCAACTGATGCAATTGTGAGAGGCCAAAACGCTCGGCACTTTCGATGACCATGACGGAAGCATTAGGCACGTTTACCCCTACTTCTATCACCGTAGTGGCTACCATGATTTGGGTTTCCCCCTTCACAAACCGTTGCATCTCGAAGTCTTTTTCGTACGGAAACAGCTTCCCGTGCACCATACTGACGTGGTATTCGGGGAAAGCCCGCGTGATGCTTTCAAAGCCATCACTAAGATTTTTATAATCCAATTTTTCGGACTCTTCAATCAACGGATACACCACGTAAATCTGCCGCCCTTTTCTGATTTCCTCTTTCAATTTACCATTCAAAACCAGCCGTTTAGTCTCGTAAAAATGCTCGGTTTTGATAGGTTTTCGTCCTGCGGGAAGTTCGTCAATCACGCTTAAATCCAAATCTCCGTAGAGCGTCATGGCCAATGTGCGCGGGATGGGTGTGGCGGTCATGACCAAAATATGCGGGTGAATCACTTCATTTTTAGCCCACATTTTAGCGCGTTGAGCCACGCCGAAACGGTGTTGCTCGTCAATGATACAGAGTCCTAGGTTTTTAAATTGAACCGTATCTTCGAGCAAAGCGTGCGTCCCGACGGCAATCTGAATACTTCCATCGGATAAGCCCGGGAGTACTATTTTTCGGCCTTTTTTGGTAGTAGAACCTGTTAGTAATGAAATATTTATCCCCAACGCTTCACAAAACGGTTTCAAACCTCGGTAATGTTGGTCAGCAAGAATTTCGGTCGGTGCCATGATACAGGCTTGGGCTCCGCTGTCAATGGCCATCAGCATGGCAATAAAGGCCACAATGGTTTTACCGCTTCCTACATCCCCTTGCAGGAGGCGGTTCATTTGTTTGCCCGTTTTAAAATCCTCGTGAATCTCACGCAACACTTTCTTTTGGGCGTTGGTAAGGGCAAAGGGCAAATGGTTTTGGTAAAAAGTTTTCAGCAATTCTAAGTTGCTGAAAATCTGCCCAGGGTATTCGTTTTTTTGAAGAAGTTTGTTTTTGAGCAATCGTAACTGATTGTAAAACAGTTCCTCAAATTTGAGTCTTCTTAGCGCTTGATTAAGCGCTTGCTGATTATCGGGCAGGTGGATATACCACATCGCATCGGCTTTGGACAATAACCGAAATTTCTGAACCAACTCCTGCGGCAATGTCTCCCGAAAATGAGGCATGGCCTGCTCCAAGAGTGACCGCATGGCTTTGCTCAAAAATCGACTGTCCAGGTACTTTTTACGAAGCGTTTCTGTCAGGTTATAGATGGGCTGAAAATACCCACCGTTTTCGTTTTCTGGGTTTAGTGTTTCAAGGTCGGGATGACTGAAATTAAAACGTTGCCCAAAACGCTGAGGCTTGCCATACGCAATGTATTCGTTGCCTTCTTTGAGGTGCTTGAGATGCCAATCAATACTTTGAAAATACACAAATTCAACCACCCCCGTACCATCG
This sequence comes from Runella sp., assembly GCF_027484545.1. Lineage (GTDB taxonomy): Bacteria > Bacteroidota > Bacteroidia > Cytophagales > Spirosomataceae > Runella. Next base: position 1,690 of record NZ_JAIXST010000307.1, read on the forward strand.
GTAAACTCAACCGTAAGCCGACGTTTGTGTCCTTCTCCAATCACCACCATGCTCCGAATCCGGCCTTTGAGTTGAGCCGCTGGCATGGTTTCGTTCAGTTCATTGATGCGATGAAAAGTGGAACGGTCTTCGTGACGAAATGGATAGTATTGAACTAATTCGCCAAAAGTGAAGATTTTCAGTTCTTTATTGAGCGTAGCCGCCCGTGAAGGGCCTACGCCTTTCAAAAATTCTATTTTTGTATCAAAAAAATTTGTGGTGGTTCGTTGGCTCATAAGTGCTGACGCACGGTTTTAAATTTCTTCCATGTAGTCAGTAGATGTCAGACTACGTTTTTCGTGTAGGATATCCAAAATTACGACTATCTCTTTTTCTACGTAAAAATACACTTTATAACTTTTCATAATTTTTACGTATCGAAACACCTTTTTCGACTGTGCTATTTTTGCAATATTGTATGAATGTGGACGCTCACAAATTTCGGCTACTAAGTCAACAATGTCCTTTTGAAGTTTTTGGCTGCTTTGGTAAGATTGCTGTTGGATAAAGTCATAAATTTCTTTAAAATGTTTGCGAAATCGCTCAGTTACTTCTACTGCGTAAGGGTTTACTTCCATTGACTCATTTCTTTTTTAAAATCTTCAAAAGATGTCCGAGGGTCTGTTAATGCTTCTTCTAAATGTGCTTCTAATTCAATGTCAGTCATAGGCGACCCACCCACAGGCAAATCTACATCTTCCCAATTCTCCGATACCTCAATTTTTTCAACGTGAAGGCGTTTAGCCAATTGAATCAACAATTCAACATCTTCTCGTTTTAAGATTTCTAACCTTACAACAGTCATGGTTTTTCTTTTTTGAGTAAAAATAACCTTTAAACAGTATTTTTCCAATAATTCCACGCTTTTGGTACTTAAAACAAATTCCTATTCTTTCATGAATCGCCGCACCCTTCTTCGCCACACTGCTCTGTTGACTGCCGTTTGTCTCGCCGAAAATTTAGATGCTTTCAGCAGGACAAAAACAAATGTGCGCAAGCGTTACCCACTCGGGGCGTGTGATTGGTCATTAGGACGTGCCTGTACGCCTGATGTGTTTGAGTACGCAAAAAAAATGGGACTGGATGGCGTTCAGTTAAGTTATAACTCACGAAAAGACGAAACTTACCTGCTTCGCCCCGAAAATCAACAGGCCATGCGTGAGGCTTCCAAAAAATCGGGCGTTAAAATAGCAAGTTTGGCCATCGGGCAATTAAACAGCGTTCCCCTAAAATCAGAACCCAAAACAGTGGACTGGGTCAGCGGAAGTATTGATGCTGCCAAAGCATTGGGCGTGAAAGTAGTATTGTTGGCTTTTTTCTCTAATAATGATTTACGGAACGATGATACGGGCAAAAAAGTCGTCATTGAACGGCTGAAACAATTGGCACCTAAAGCCGAAAAGCAAGGGATAATTTTGGCCATAGAATCTTATCTAAGCGCTCAGGAACACCTCGATATTATTGATGCTGTGGGTTCACGCAATGTACAGGTCTATTACGACCCACGTAACGCCGCCGATGCGGGCAATGACCCTTATACAGAAATTCCAATGTTGGGAAAAAGAAAGTTGATTTGCGAAGTTCACTTGAAAGAAAATGAATTTTTGCTGGGCCAAGGCTCCATTGACTGGCCTCGCATCCGACAACTTTTGGATGAAATCAACTTTAAAGGCTGGGCGCACATTGAAGGGGCCGTTCCCAAAGGAAAAACCGTCGATGAATCGTATCCGCTCAATGTCAGTTACGCAAAAAAAATATTTGGGTAATAGTTTACCAATCAACGCTTTTGAAAATTAAAAACAGGTACATATATGAATCGTCGCCAATTTATCGGAACCACTTTAGCAGGAAGCACTTTGGTGCAACATTCTCTCCATGCCAATCTTCTTCCCGCAGACCCACAGAAAATCTTCATGTTTTCTAAGATGTTTCAGTGGACTGAAGACTATAACCAATTGGCCGAAACCATCGCTGGTATCGGCTTCGATGGATTGGACTTGACGGTTCGCCCGGGCGGGCATGTGCTCCCTGAACGCGTCGAAGAAGATTTGCCTAAAGCCGTGGCCATCTTCAAAAAACATAAATTGGAAATTCCGCTGATGGTAACAGGTATTTTAGAAGCCGACAATCAAGCGGAAAGAATTCTGAAAACTGCCCAATCGCTCGGCATTAAGCACTACCGCATGGGTTGGTATCCTTATAATTTAAAGCAGGATATAGCTACGCAAAGCGCTGATTTTGGCAAAAAAATGAAGGACTTAGCTTCATTAAATGCAAAATACGGTCTTACGGGTCAATACCAAAACCACACGGGAAATTACTTTGGGGCAACTATCTGGGATTTGCAACAACAACTCCAAGCCATCAAATCGCCTTCTTTGGGCTGCCAATACGACATCAATCACGCTACGGCCGAAGCGGGCGGAGCATGGGAAGTGGGCTTACACCTCATTGCTCCTCATATCAAATCCATCGCTATCAAGGATTTTTATTGGGCAAAGAAAAATGGCAAATGGGGCAAAGAGGGCTGTCCTTTGAGCGCAGGAACCGTCAATTGGAAAAAATACCTCGAAGTGTGGAAACAGTATAACTTCCAAGTCCCCATCACCATGCACTACGAATATCCGCTGGGTGGTGCCGAAAACGGAGCCAAAAAACTCACCATTCCCCCTCAGGAATTGCTCACTGCCATGAAGAAAGATTTGGTACTATTTAAACAATGGATGACTGAGGCAAAACTTTAGTTGGTAACTTTGCCCCATGCAACTACTCATTGACCAACTCGGAAAGCGTTTTAATCGCGAGTGGATTTTTAAACAATTCAGTGCAAAGCTACAGGCGGGGCAAAGTTACACGTTTGTAGGCCCCAACGGCAGCGGCAAATCCACCTTACTTCATGTCATTTCAGGGGTGATGCCTTCTACGGAAGGAAAAATTATTTACCGGCTTGGCAATCAAACCATTGACGAAGATAAATGGTACAAACAGTTGGTGATTGCGGCCCCCTATCTTGAATTGATTGAAGAGTTTTCGTTGTTGGAATTACTTGATTTTCATACCAGATTTAAACCTTTCAAAGAAGGAATTTCCAAAAATGAACTCATAGAACGGATTGAATTGGAAGGCTCCAAGAACAAAGCCATCAAATACTTTTCCTCAGGAATGAAACAGCGGCTGAAATTGGCGTTTGCGTTTTATTCCGACGTCCCCGTTGTCATGCTCGACGAGCCCACTTCCAATCTCGACGCCAAATGGTCGGCGTGGTACCGAGAGGAAGTCCAGCAATTGTCTCCCGATCAAATTTTACTCATTTGTTCCAACGTACCCGCCGAATACGATTTCTGCGATACCATCATCAATGTAAGTGAATTCAAACCGCACTAATTCTCACCGGTTTATCTTCTTTTTTCAACCATTTGTACTCAAAAACCACTGAGTATAAATGACATTTTATGGGCTTTGTTTTGAAAAACATTCTATACAAACCTATGAACCAAAAAGATACAAAAAACGTCGCTCGCCGTGATTTTTTGAAAGGCAGCGCCGTAGCTGCGGCAAGCTTTATGATTGTGCCTCGTCACGTTTTGGGTAAAGGCTTCGTGGCTCCCAGCGATAAGCTCAACATCGCCGCCGTAGGTTGCGGCGGCAAAGCAGGAGTCAATATCCCATTAGCTTACAACAACGGCTCCGACAACATTGTAGCCCTTTGCGATGTGGACGACCGCCAAGCGGTAAAATTTCGCAAACAGTTTCCCAACGCGCCCTACTATAAGGATTACCGCAAACTATTGGAAAAAGAAGCCAAAAACATAGATGCGGTCATTGTCACCACGCCTGACCACATGCACTACGTGATTGGCAGTGCGGCTATGCAATTGGGCAAGCATATTTACCTCGAAAAACCGCTTACTCACGATATTTGGGAAGCGCGGATGCTGACGCAGCTCGCCAAAGAGAAAAAATTGGTCACCCAAATGGGAAACCAAGGTTCCAGCGGCAAGGGCACCCGTCAAACCGAGGCAATTGTTCAATCAGGCATGATCGGCGAAGTACATACGGTAGAAGTGTGGACCGACCGCCCCGTATGGCCGCAAGGAGTAAAATCGCCCAGGGACAAAAAAGAAACGATGCCGATTCCTGCCGAAGTGGATTGGGATTTGTGGCTTGGAACCGCTCCCTACCGTGAGTACCACGAAGCTTACATGCCTACCCGTTGGCGCGGCTACTGGGATTTTGGCACGGGCGCCCTCGGCGATATGGGCTGTCACTTCATGGATGTTCCCTTCCGTACGCTCAAATTGGGCTATCCAACCTCTGTAGAATGCTCGGCCAGTTCAGTCTATGCGGACTTTTTCAGAGAAGCCTTCTTTGAAGATATTGGCCCGCAAGCCACCTCTATCCACTTTAAATTTCCCAATCCAAGTTCTAAGAAATTTCCTGAATTGAGCCTTTCGTGGTACGACGGCGGCATCCGACCCAAAATCCCCGAAGGCTGCGATTACGAAAAAATATTCGCCAACATTGACGGCGGCGTTATGTTCATCGGAACCAAGGGCGTACTTGCCTGTGAGTTGTTCGGTAATAATCCTAAGTTGTTCATCAAAGGACAGTTACAGGATGTCAAATTCCCTGCTCCCACGCGTCCGTTGGTAGAAGGCGATACAACCGGACACCAACAACAGTGGGTAAAAGCCTGCAAAGCGGGCTTTGGCACCTACACCAGCTCTTCGTTTGATGAAGCGGGGCCCTTAGCCGAAATCGTATTGATGGGGAACTTGGCCGTTCGCAGCTACCTCCACCGCGAAAACGGCAAATTTACGGGCCGTAAAAAACTGCTTTGGGATGGTCAAAATATGAAAATCACCAACTTCGACCCTGCTAATGCGTTTGTGAAGCGGCAATATCGGGAAGGATGAACTTAATTGGAGTGTCGAGGTTAGACGGGGTCGCCCGTGCGATGCAGAGTGTCGAATTTGGGGTGACTTTTACTTTAATTCCTATTTTGTCACGCTTTTTGTCACGCTGAAAGCGTCTACTTCTTTATACAAATGCCAAGGCTTATAAATGAGTCTTGGCATTTTTGATTTAGAGCTAACCTCCAAACCTACTCCACCACTTCTTTCACATGCGCATCGACGGGCTTGACGGTTCGGGCGATGAAGACGCTGAGAAAAATAATAAACATCGCGGCATAGCCTACCCAATCATAGTGAAGGAGTTTGCCTTCGGGTGTTTTTTGAATGACAAATCCTGCTAAATACACCGCTACCGATTGCATCAGCAATTGTAACGACGTATTGATTGCCATAAAACTCCCACGCTGTTTTGGTAATACTACTGATGAGGTCATGGCCTGTGTTGGAATCAGGCGACCATTGGAAAACAGAAAAAAGATGGCCGTAGCCCCCAAAACTGCGGGCAAATAGTTGGTATTCATGTTGGTAATGAGCCACATAGGAATCATCGAAAGTAAGGCAAACACTACAAAAACGGGGTATTTTCCTTTACGGTCAGCCAATTTCCCCACTTGAGGCGCCGTAAAGAGGGTTAAAGCACCTCCTACGGCATAAATCAAATAGAGATTTTTCTCGCTAAAACCAGCATTTGCCGTTAAATAAGGCGCAATAAACGGAATGATGCTAAAGTGGCCGAGCATAATTGTGGCCGTCAACAACAAAGCACGCAGTTGGTTGGGTTGCCCTAAAATATTCGTAATGGTCTCGAAAGGATGATGTTTTACCTGATTCCGGTCTTTCAAATGTCCGTCTAACTTAGGAACGAACCGCCAAATCAACCCAATCACCGCCACTCCTATACCACCCACAAACCAAAACGGCGCATGCCAACTGAACGTCGAAGCCAAATACAATCCCAAAGGAACGCCAACGACAGATGCTACCGAAAACGCCGTCATCACCACCCCCATCGCACTCGCACGGCGCTCATATTCAAACACATCACTCACGGCCGACATGACCTGTGCGCCTAAAACACCGCCAAACACGCCCGCCAGGGTACGGGCCGCCATTAATAACCCAAACGTTGGGGCCATGGCGCAGGCAAGCGTACCTACCACAAAACCGGTATAGGCACTGAGCATAATGTATTTACGGGGAAAACGGTCGGCAATAAAAGCCACAAAAAAACCCGAAAGTCCTGCGCTGAAACTGTAAGACGATACCAAGAGGCTGAATTGTTGGGGGGAAATATCAAAATACCGCATCAATTGCGGCCCCAACGGCATCATAATCATAAAATCCATGATGTGCGTGAAGTTCAAACACGCCAGCACGAAGAGAAGTAACTTTTCTTTAAATGTCATGAATTGGGCTGTTAATCAAACTGAAAATTTTGAACCATATAATACATCGCATCGGCGAACCGATAAGATCATAAAAGAGAAGATAATATTTCTTTATATGTCTTATCGGTTCGCCGATGCGATGGTCCAATAAAAATACTTACTCACTCAACAACTTCGTAATCAACGCATTGAAGTCTTCGATAAATTGGTCGTAATATTTGCCCGTACCAGGTCCGGAAAAGCCGGTGTGTATCTCGCGAACGCGGCCTTTTTTGTCAATAAATATCGTAGTAGGATACCCTGCCACTTTGTTGAGCGCAGGAAGGGATTTACCCGCGTTGGCATCATTAGTTCCTGCCAAAAGCAACGGATATGGTACGCCAAAACGCTTGGCCATAAAGTCAATTTTTGGCCCTGACACTTTCATTTCGGGCGAACGTTCAAACATCAATCCGACAATCTCAACGCCACGTTTGGCATTCTTTTGATACCAAGGCACCATAAAACGCGTTTCGTCCATGCAATTGGGGCACCACGAACCAGAAAGTTGTAATACCACTACTTTTCCTTTAAAACGTTCGTCTTTCGACGAAATCATATTGCCTTTTGTATCCGGAAAGGTAAATTCTAAGGTTTCATTACCGGGTTTAAGATAAGTCAGGGCCGTAGGAGGAGGCAATTCCGCTTTCTCATCACGGTAAGATACAAAGTTTTGGAAACCCGCAATTCCCGACCATACCGCTCCACGAATCGTACCGTTTGATGCAACGGCAGCTCTAAACAGAAACGCATGGGAACCGTCGTAGCATGACATAAAAAGACTATCGCCAACTACATCACCTGCTAAATAGCGATAATCTCCCGTGGGGGTCAATACCGTTCCCGCCAATTTGGTCCCTTTTTGTTCCAAAATCCCGACGGCAAAAGTGGAATCTTTTCCCTGAGGACGTAAAAAATAGGTTGCGTATTTGCCGGTTACATTTTTCGTTGTAGCAGGCTTTGTTTTCGCAAAAAGATACACGTCCCCTTTATCGGCTTTGAAAGGCAAAACCGATACCCAAGCCCCATTACGATTCTTTTTCCACGAGCCTCTCATCTGATTGCCCGACACTTTAACCACTAAATCCGAGTCAAAGATAAGCATCGGAATGTGGAGCGAATCGCCTTCAAAATAGGCTTCATCCATGGCCAAACGTTCGCTGCCATTCAAGACAAAAACTTCGTATTTTCCGTTGGCTTTGGGGTTGATGTCCAATCCAAAGGGCAATTCATGTTCGCCACGTTGAAGCGCGGCACGCCAAGTGCTTTTGGGAAGATTGGTTTGGCTATAACCAACAAAGAAACTGCTGAGAGCAAGGAGGAAAGAGACTGCTTTTTTCATTTAGCTTGTTAAGATGGGTGATTTTTAGTGAACAAGCTTTTTTTTAGAAAAGTTGGCAGAGTATCTATTTATTCCATTTTCAATACCAAATATAAAAAAACAAGAGGGCTTCTGCCCGTTAGCAAAAGCCCTCTTGTAAGATTCTATTTTTTTACTGTTACTAATTCTGCGAAAGGTCTTCCTCCTGCTTTTGGAGAGAGTCCTCAAAATCATACCGATAAATGGATTCGACAGGCGAGCCGGGCGGAATTTCACTGATTGAATTAATCAGACCCGTATGCAAATCAAATACCCAACCGTGCAAATGAGGATAATTTCGTTTTTTCCATGCCTTTTGTATAATCGTGGTCTTGGCTAAGTTTTTGGTTTGTTCGATCACGTTCAACTCAACCAAACGATCAAAGCGCTCATGGTCATCAGAAACACTTATCAATTCATCCTCGTGTTTTGAATATACATCCTTGATATTGCGCAACCATTTATTGATCAATCCAAAGTCTTTGTTGGTCATGGCCGCTTTTACACCACCGCAACCATAATGTCCCACCACTAAAATGTGTTTGACTTCCAATACTTCCACGGCGTATTGCAATACACTGAGCATATTGATGTCGGTATGAATGACCAAATTGGCTACATTGCGATGAACAAAGATTTCTCCCGGGGCAGTGCCCGTTACTTCATTGGCAGGTACGCGACTGTCAGCACAGCCAATCCAAAGAAATTCGGGTTTTTGGTCGGCTGCCAAGGCGTCAAAATAGCTTTCGTCAAGCATGAGTTTTTCAGCTGCCCAAGCTTTATTCGCTAACAGGAGTCTTTTGTAGGACTGCATCGTGATTTTGGTATTTACGTCGAGAAATTCCTTTAAATTCTACCTGAATGCCTCGATAAAAGGCATCTTCTTTAAATTCCTGTACTAATGTGAAAATATCATGGTCAATAAATTGAGCTCGTGTCCCGTCAATAAAAACCATATCATTTTTACCTAAACCGTCTAAAACTTCTTTTAGATGGCCTTTATTCAAAAAAGACACATCCTTTTTGAAGAGCACCAATACATTCTCTTTATCTCTCGTGATACTGATTGCCGAGCGGTTGTTGGTATAAATAACGTAAAGCATCCCAACGATTAATCCGATAGCAATACCAATCAATAAATCAGTGAATATAATGGCCACGACCGTAATGATAAACGGGATAAATTGGTCCGACCCTTCCTGATACATTTTTTTGAAAATTTCAAGCTTTGCCAACTTATAACCTACCGATAGTAACAAAGCCGCCAAACAGGCAAGCGGTATATGATTGAGAAGACCTGGAATAGCTGCGACTGACAACAGCAATAATATCCCATGAATAAACGAAGAGAGACGCGTTTGACTGCCGCTGTAAATATTGACCGAAGTTCGGATAACCACCGAAGTAATAGGCAGACCGCCAATCAGTCCTGAAACCATATTGCCAATTCCCTGAGCTTTCAACTCTCGATTAGCTGAAGACACCCGTCGTTTAGGATCAAGTTTGTCCGCCGCTTCCAAACTGAGCAATGATTCTATTGACGCAACAATCGCCAATGTAAAAGCCGCTACATAAACTTGTGGATTGGCCAAGGCACTCAAAGCCGGGAAATTAAAAGCCGATTTTACGTCGGTCCAATCCCGAATTTTTGGAATTCGAACCATGTGTTCGTTGGATTCTCCCAGATAAAAGTCAGGTATCCAAAATCGAAAAGCCTGATTTAGTAACACACCGGCAATTACCACTCCCAAGCCAGAAGGAATCAGCATAAAAAATTTATTCCCTTTTTTGGTCTGATTTTCCCAAAAAGCAATCAAAATCAAGCAAAAAACGGTAATCAAAGTAGCCCCCACACTCAGGTGAGTAAGGGCTTCCAATATTTCGGTAAAGGTATTTTGATGGTCAGGTTGAGCAAACTCAAACTCTCCTTCAAAATCAGCATCCCATCCAAAAGCATGGGGAATTTGTTTCAGGATAATCACCAATCCAATTGCAACCAACATTCCCCTAATGACACTTGAAGGAACAAAACTGCTCAAACGCCCTGCTTTCAATACCCCCAACAAAAATTGAAGGGCTCCTGCCAATACGACTGCGACGAGAAAATTAGAAAAACCGCCTAAGCCTTGAATATTGTCAAAAACGATAACGGTAAGTCCGGCCGCAGGACCGCTTACGCTCACTTCTGAACCTGAAAATAAGGTGACGACGATTCCTCCCACAATTCCAGCTAAAAGGCCAGCAAAAAGAGGTGCGCCCGAAGCTAAGGCAATGCCCAGACACAAAGGCAACGCCACTAAAAAGACGGATAAACCGGCACTGAAATCCTTGCTAAAATGCTGGGTTGACATTTCTAACTCTTTTTTAATTCAATTTTAATTTCATTTTAATTTGAAATTATATGTATTCGTTGCAAAGGAAGTAATTCTTTTTAAACTTCACCAGTTTTTATCGTGTTTTCGATGGAAGTACGCGCCAATTCCAGTACTTCTTCGGCGGTTTTCCCTTTGGGCTCAATACTTGGCAACACTGTCCATGATAATTGCTCCAAACTGCTTAACGGAAAAATCCCCGTCGGGTTGAGTTTGCCCGTATTCTGAACTGCGATGGGAACCACCAAGGCGTGTGGAGCTTTTTTAAGAAGAATTCCGACTCCCCCCACGGCAAATTGCTTTAGTTGACCCGTTCTGGAACGAGTGCCTTCGGGGAAAATTACTGCCGAAAATTTGGTTTCCTCAATCAATTTACCCAATCCGGCAATTTCCATAATTGCCTGTTTGCCGTCTTTTCGGTCAATCAGAGCCGCACCGCTTTTTCGCAAATTGTAAGAAATACTCGGAATTCCTTTGGCCAATTCAATCTTGGAAACGAAAATGGGGTAGCTTTTCCGCAAGTACCATATCATCCCTACAATGTCGAACATACTCTGGTGGTTGGCGATAAATATCACGGGGCGGTCGGTGGGCAATACCTCTTTTACTTTAAAACTCAGGCGAGTACCCAATAGCCACAATCCATGAAGTAAAAGACCGTTTAACCAATGGACTGATTTCTGATGGGTTTTTCGGCTAAAGAAATTAAAACAGATCACCTGAATCAGGTGAAAGACAACTAAGACCAGTCCAAAATACAGGAGGTAAATACCGCTAAGAAGGTAATCAATGATTTTTTTCATGCAATTGTGGCATTTTTTTTACGCGTCAAAATTAATCAAACATTGGCCTGTTTCGGCAAAACATAAACCAACATATCATCAACTTTCCTGAAATTATTTATACCTTCGGGAAATTTTCAATGACATTTTATCCTTAAATTTATAACTTATGCAACTTCCTTCCACTCGTATAGAGGTGATGAAGTTTATCGGACAAAAGATTGATGCAATCTATGATGAATTTCTGAAACCCATCGAGACACTCTGGCAACCTTCTGATTTTTTGCCAGATTCGACCGATGAAAATTTTTTGTTGGACGTAAAACTCCTCCAAGAAGCCGCACGCGAACTTTCTTATGATTACATGGCTGTACTCGTAGGTGATACCATTACCGAAGAAGCGCTTCCTACGTATGAATCTTGGCTGATGACCGTAGAAGGAGTCAATCAACAGGATTCACAACAAAGCTGGACCCGATGGATACGGGCCTGGACTGCCGAAGAAAACCGTCACGGTGATTTATTGAACAAATATTTGTACCTCTCCGGACGGGTAAATATGCGGGCCATGGAAGTATCAACGCAGTATTTAATTGCAGATGGCTTTGATATTCAGACCGGTACCGATCCTTATCGTAACTTTGTCTACACGTCTTTTCAGGAAATAGCTACCAATATTTCGCACCGTCGTACAGCTACGTTGGCCAAACAATGCGGCAATACCTTGCTTTCTAAAATGTGCGGTGTAATTGCTGCCGATGAGATGCGTCATGCCAAAGCTTACAAGGCGTTTGTAGAGCGTATTTTTGAGATTGACCCTTCCGAAATGATGATGGCATTTGAAGATATGATGCGTAAAAAAATCGTAATGCCGGCTCATTTCTTACGCGAAACAGGTGTTAAAATCAGCGAAACATTCAGCCATTACTCCGACGCTGCCCAGCGTTTAGGCGTTTATACAACGTACGATTACATCGAAATTATGGAATCGCTTTTGATAGACTGGCAAATAGACAAAATCAGCGGATTGAACGAAACAGGAGAGAAAGCGCGTGATTACCTGATGGCATTGCCCAATCGTTTAAGAAGAGTAGCTGAACGCACCAAAGTCCCTAATTTGGATTATAATTTCAGCTGGATTTCGACATAACTCCCTCAATAAAAACTTTTACAGCCTAAATCAGGTTTGCAGACGGAACAAAAAATAACCCCGGTAAGAAATTTCTTACCGGGGTTATTTTTTTCACTATTCACTATATGTCAATTAACTAAACCGATTGCTTCTTACGAGCGGCGAATACGTGGTCAGAAGTTGGCTTGTGATCATCTAACCCCTCAATCCGAACCGTGCCACCGTTACTTTCATAATCATGTTGAAAATGGTGTAAACTTTCCATTACCGAGTGATCCACCAACTTGGTTTTCTTTAAGTCAATGATGACATTAAATCCTGACGGAATTTCTTCTAATTTACGTTTAATACCTAAGAAATTAGAGAAAATAGCTGCCTTGTCAATCTCAACCAGATAGGTATCTCCCTCAAAGGAAACCACCGTTGGTGCTTTGAAAAATGAACTTAGAGGTGTACCATTAAAAGCATGAAGAATCATTTTCAACAAAATACCGGCCCCGATACCCACTAACAAATCTTCGTACATGGTCAAGAAAATGGTGACTAAGAAAATCGCCAATTGTTCTTTACCGATTTTGAAGGTGTGAATAAATTCTTTAGGGTGGGCCAGTTTAATACCTACCGTAATCAACATTGCGGCCAAGGCAGTATTGGGAATAAGCTCAATCAAATGCGAAGCTAACAAAACGAATACTAAGATAAAGAAACCGTGGAAGAAGTTAGCCCAACGAGTTTTAGCGCCGTTGTTTACGTTAGATGAACTACGTGCTACTTCCGAAATCATGGGTAAGCCACCCAATACCGCAGCCAGTGTATTTCCGATACCGACGGCAATTAGATCTTTGTTTGTATTCGACTTTCTTTTGAAAGGGTCCAGCAAATCAATGGCTTTTACTGTAAGCAAGGACTCTAACGTACCTACCAAGGCAAACATAATCACGTATTTAATGAAAACGCCTGTTTGAGCAATGCCTGAGAAATCAACGTTTATTTTGATGTTTTCTAAAAGATTTCCAATGTGTACCAACGCATAAGCAGGTTCAGTGTGTTGGAAATCCATGATTAATTCAGCAGGAATAGCAATAATCAAAACCATCAATGGCGCAGGGACCATTTTGATATACTTATTCTTAATGTAAGGCCAGCCCAGCATAATAACCAAACTGACAGTCCCAATCAACGTGGCCTTGGGATCAAGGTGTGCAATAAAATCAGGAATGGAACCCAATAGGGCAATAGGACCTTTTCCCTTGGTCATGGCCGGATTCACATCTAATAAAACGGGGATTTGTTTGGCAATGATGATTAAACCAATGGCGGCCAACATACCGTGAATGGCAGAAAGCGGGAAGAAATCAGCCAGTTTTCCCAATTTGAACACCCCAAATAAAATCTGAATAAGACCGGCAACGACCATGGCTCCGAGTGCTAAATGCCAACCTGTTTCACCGCCGCCAAAATCAGCAACAGCGCCTGCCACGATAACAATCAATCCTGCGGCAGGGCCTTTAATGGTGAGGCGAGAGCCTGCAAAAAAACTAACTACCAGACCTCCAATGATGGCAGTAATTAAGCCCATTAAAGGGGGAAAATCGGATGCTTTGGCAATTCCTAAGCTTAACGGGAGGGCTAATAAAAATACAATAAAACCCGATATTGCATCCGTCGAAAGATTTTCTTTCAAGCCGGCCAATCCGTCCGCGGGAATTTTACTTTTGGGGTGTGACATGTTTTTTCGAGAGGGTTGATTGTCAATAAATTAGGAGAAACACAAACGAGATATGGATGTAATTTGCAAGCAACAATTTCTAAGGCGTTGCCTATTGCAATTACTTATGCTACAAAGGTCTTTGAGGGGGATTAAACGGGTATTAAGGACAAATTAAAAAGGGATTAAAACAAAACGTCCTTTTACCGAATTGATAAAGGGCTCTAAAATTCTATTCAAAAAATCGCCTTTAATTAGTCAAATTTCTTCCTCGTTAAATCCAGAATTCCCTGTATAAACGTTAAGGGATGAGGAGGATTTCCGGGCACATAAAGGTCAATGGGGTATTTATTCAGAAAGGAACGATTCAAGGCCCTGCTTCCCGTAAAAATGCCGCCACTGATGGCATCGGTGCCCACTAAAACTACTATTTTAGGATTGGGTACGGCACGATAGCAAATTTCAGTGGCTTCGGCCATGTTTTCAGAAATAGGTCCCGTAATTACCACTCCATCCGCATGACGCGGCGAAGCTACAAATTCAATTCCGTAACGTCCCATATCAAAATTGACGTTACCACAGGCATTGAGTTCCGCTTCAAAACTATTATCTCCTGCTGCCGAAATTTGACGCAATTTCAATGATTGCCCAAATACGCGTCGAATTTCGGCCCGTACTAACTCGGGATTAAGTACGATGGGTGCATCCATCCCGGCTTTCACAATCAGCCTTTGCCGCTCGTTGGAAGCCAGACGATGGTCATTTATAAATCTAATTTTATCAGGAAATAAAAGCGCACACTCCCCACAAAACACACACTTTCCCAAATCTAAAGAAACAGCAGGCGAAGCTTCAATAGCGCCCGTTGGACAAAGGTCAACCAAAGCCGCTGTGTCTATTTGGGCATCTGAAATCACGGGGCGCCCTCGAAAAGGTGCAGGGACTACGGCCTTTGTCGGGTCGGGAATGTATTGTTTACCGTGGTGGTAGAGGATTTTAAGTTCGTCAATCATAAACAATTGATGTGTAATGAGTCATGAGCAATTACCCAATACCTCCGTTTATAAATCAAATCCGCAATAACTCAGGTTGTAGCTTTTGTTGTTAATCGGAAAGTCTGAAATTTCTAAATCACGCAGTGAAAGTGCCAACGCCAGCCAATTGTGCAAGGAAGGGTCTTTTACTTTGTAACGAATTAGTTCCCCCTCATCTCCGGTCACCATGGTATGGCAAATTTCTCCCCGCCAGCCTTCATTGATTGAAATCGTCAAACTGTTTGGCGTCAGATTTACCGTATCATCATACCTTGGTTTGGGTCGCGTTGAAATATTGGAATGAATAGACAAGAGTTGTCGAATGAGTCCAATGGACTGAAGCAATTCTAACCGCCGAAGTAAAAATCGCGCCCATACATCGCCCGTTGAAAGCGTTACAGGCTTAAAATCAAGCGATTGATAGGTAATATCCGGGTGACTCCAACGCACATCGCGTTTGAGTCCGGCCGCTTTAGCTGCTTGCCCTACGGCCCCGATGAGGTACATTTGGCGATACGTTACTTTCCCGATTTCCTCAAAACGTGATTGTTCACTGGGTAGATTGAAGGCTTTTTCCGACATTTCTTCGCTCCGCCATTCTACTTCGTACAACAGTTTTTTGAGACGTTGCTGCAATTCAGCCGTCAACGGATAGTGAGTTCCTCCTACCCGAATCAATCCTTTGCCAAAACGATTGCCGCACCAAGCCTGAAAATAATTAATGACAGGAGTTCGCAATGCACCATACACCGAACTTGCCAACTGGTAAGCCGTACCGACATTGAGATTGCTGAGATCAAATAAAGCCATTGCCACTCGCTCTAATTCCAACCCAATCGTCCGTTCGATGGCCAATTCTGTATCTACTTTTATCCCTGCATTGGATTCTATGCCCATCACAAAGGTGCAGGCATGACCCACGGCGGTATCGCCCGCAATGGATTCTGACAAAACCGTCCGTTGAAGCAATTTGGTCTTTTCCAAGTACAGTTTTTCGACGCCCCGATGCTGCCAACCCAATTGAATTTCGAGGTGAAGCACCATTTCACCATTGCAGATAAACCGAAAATGTCCCGGTTCAATCACCCCCGCGTGAATAGGCCCTACCCCTACTTCATGCAATTCTTCGCTGTCTATTTTGTAAAACGGGTAGTCGTTCACCTTCATGGTATTGGCACGATCAAACGCGAACCGAACGGGCTTCAACCATGGGTGGTTTTCAAAATAAATACCGTGATTCTCCCAAATTTCCCGCTCAAAAATGTGGAATTGATAAATTTCTGCGGAGATGGAAGGTAAACTATACGAAGACAACGGTTGCTTCAGCGACAACTCGTGGGAAAAAACGCGTAATGTTTGATTGCTATCAATGGCAATAATGCAGATAAATTTCAAAACCAAACGGTGTTGAAAAGCAAAATAATTGACGATGTGATAAGATTCGCCGTCTCGCATCATTGCCGTAACTTCCTCGTAAAAACTCTGATAGGACATCACCAATACATCTTCTAAAAGGATCGTCTGATAATTTTTTACAGTAGTTGCTCGTGAGGTTTTAGGAGAAGTTATCATATCATTTCAAGGAAAATAGCTACACATTACTTCACTGCCATTTCAATTAAATTCACCAAAAATGTTGGCTGAACAAAGCCCGCCGCAATCATCAATCCCAGCAATATCAATTGACTTACGGACTCCCACGGAGATGTTTTCACTTCTTTCATTACCATTTCCTGATCAGAAGTATCGTAAAGCAAATGCAGAATATTTTTAGTAAAGAAATACAGCACAAACAACAAAAGTATCAGCGCCAAAATGGCAACGGGTATATGTCCATTCGCAAATAATGCCTTAAAAATTAACAGTTCACTGATAAACAGCCCCGACGGCGGCATTGCCATAATGCCTAAGAGCGACAGCAACACCACCAATCCTCCTAATGGATTGACCCGCAGATAATTCCCAAGCCGATTGACCCGATAACTCAGAAAATGACGGTGGATTTGGTCGTTTTGGTAAAACAAACTGGCTTTGGCAAATGAGTGCAATATCATGTGCAAAAAGGCAGCATAATACCCTAAACCACCTGCTCCAATTCCCATCAAAATCAACCCAAAGTGTTCTACCCCCGAAT
The DNA here is from genome assembly GCF_027484545.1 of Runella sp. GTDB lineage: Bacteria > Bacteroidota > Bacteroidia > Cytophagales > Spirosomataceae > Runella. Next base: position 18,594 of record NZ_JAIXST010000307.1, read on the forward strand.
ACCCCAACATTCTTGACAGGTGAATTACCCTTGATAACTGTAAAGCAGCAACGACCAACGACAAAATACCTGTCAACAACAGCAAATGACTTGCCCAAGTGGCCGCCTGTGTATGAGATACAACCTGGTATATCCGAAAAATGGCTAAAAAACTTGTGTTCTTGAGAACAGTCGAAAGTAGTGCATTGACCGGTTGAGGCGCAGTTGTTTGCGCGTTGATACTGGCGGTGTGAAACGGGAAAACACCTAATTTGACACTTAGGCCCGTCACTAAAAGTAAAAATGCTATTTGTACCCACGTAGCGTCAAGTTCTGACGCATGAGTAAGTAACTCACTAAACTTCAAATCTTTAACACCATGATTGGCTGCTTCGGCAGCCAGAAATAAAATACCAGCGAAAGCCAATGAAATCCCAATGGAACAAAGAAAGATGTATTTCCAGGTAGCTTCTACGGCCTGCTTGGTCCGTTCATGGTAAATCAAAACAGCCACTGTCAGGGTACTTGCTTCGATAAGCGTCCACAAAGCTCCCAAGTGGTTGGTGAGGTTTGCCCCGGTCAATGCGGCCACAAACAAAACTAAAAACGCAAAATACAGCGATTCGTGCTTTTCCAGCATTTTGTGGCGATAGGCATACGAAACGCTGTGATAAAACGTCGCAACACTTAACATCGTCAGTATCGATAAGCAAATGACACCCGCTCGGTCGAAGGTAAAAAACGTAGAATCTTCCGCGTCAAAGTGCGTAAAACCATAGATAGTCAATGCAATTTGAACAACCAAAAACGCACCCGCTAACGTTAGCCTTGCCGGACGGTTGGGCAGAAAATAAATACCACCCGCTACCAGCGCCGAAATCAAAAAATAAGCTGCTACCATTTGTATCGAGAGTTTAGTCTTTTAAATTGCTTAAGAAATCAATATCCGTTCCCTCAAAGGCGCGCCCCACCCGACGGAGAAATACGCCCAGCACCAATACCCCAAAGAATATATCCAACACAATCGCCATGTTGATGAGCAGCGGCATTTCGGTGCCTACCGCCAGCGAAACCAGAAAAATCCCGTTTTCCATCACCAAATAGCCAATCAAATGCGAATACACGTTGCGATTGCTGATGATAAAAAAGATACCCGCCAATACACTCGCCGTAGCTACGGAGAAAAATTTAGTCTGCAGGTGGTCATTGTGCAAATTAGAACATAGTAAAAAACTGATAATCAGAATATTAGTTACAATGACAACGGAGAGTGTCCCCGAAATCATTCGTTTGGTACGAATTACTTTATTGTGCTTACGAATCCATTCCAGAATAAATGGAATGGCAATTGCCTTCACCAACAGCGTTTCACTCACAATAAAAAAGACGTGTGAAGGGTGAAAATCCGTTGTTTGTACAATGGCAATGCCAAACAGTAATAGCCCCTGAAACCCCAAAAGGCGGTTTTGCATAATGGGTCGCTCGGAAATAGCCAAATAAATCAGCGTAACGGCAAAAATGATAATCAGGAGCGTCGCCATTAGTCTAAAATCAGTTTATGAGTAATAATCAGTACCGAGAAAAATAACACCAAGGCAATCGAAGAAAGGGTAATGATAAACTGCGGATTATTGGCGATTTTATTACGCGCCCGAAACGACTCCAACAGACCTACCGTAACGGCAAAAAGCAGCTGTACAACCAAATAAATAGCGATGTTAGCCACCAACGGGAAAGATTGGGGAAGCAGAAAATTGGCAATTAAATTACCGTAAATGGCAAACTTGAAAGCATTGCCCGTCATAATCAAACCCAAATCAAAGCCGCTGTTATCCAGAACCATTACCTCGTGAATCATCGTAAGTTCAAGGTGTGTTCGCGGGTCATCTACGGGCAATCTACTGTTTTCGACCATGGCAATTTGGACCAAAAGATAAATGCTGACGGCAGCAAACAGATACGACAAAGAAGAATCCCCAAAATGAACGTTGTTATAGACTTCCTGAAAGGAGGTGAAGCCGGTCAACAATACCAACGAAGCCATAATGGTAAAAAAGGCGGGTTCGACCAACATCGAATAAAGCGCTTCACGATTGGCCCCCATGCCTTCAAAACCGCTGCCGGTATCCATCGCATTGATAATCAACATGAATTTGGTAAAGGCCAGTAAATACGCGAAGAATAAAAAATCGCCGCTGAACGACAACAGCCCCGCTTCGCCGCTAAAAGGTAAAAACAGCAACGCACAGAAAATTCCTGCAAAATGAATAACAGGAGTAATTTGAAAAATCAGGCTTGTGGTGGTGCTGTACACATTACCCTTACGAAAAAGCCGCACAATATCTTTCAGGGGCTGAAAAAGAGTAATTCCCTTTCGTCCGCTCAATTTGGCTTTCGTGATAGAGATGATTCCCGGAATCACCGCCGCACTTATCAGTATCATTAAAATGGAAAGTGCGGCCATGATGAAAAGGTGTTAAAGGATTTGGAAATAGGTAAGCAGGAAGACCAAGGCTAAAAACACAAAAACGTAAATGAGGTAGTGAGTCAATTTGCCCGTTTGAAATGATTCATGTCGGTCGGTGGATTTCAACAACAATTCAGCAGGCTTGTCAATCAAGGTCTTTTCAAATACATCATAACTATGCGTCTCAAAATGTCGGGCTTTTGGAAAAATTTCTTCTTCAGCTATCTTTTCATAATGAGTTGTTGTACCGACTAAGGGACCGACCAATTCCGTGAAATTATTGGCATACGAAGTAGCGGTGTATTGATGTACGGCGGCATTAGCTCCCGAATATCCACAGCCCCAAGTGGGGCCGTATTCTACCACAACCTGCTTTTGCTGACGACTGCGTACCCACAGCAGCACCAACGAAACAACAATAAACAGACCGCCCGCCATTCCGACCTTCATAAGCGTAGGTAAGGCATTTTCAATAGGTGATATATCGGGCACATACAAAGCGGTAACCTCCGCCACCCATTTGACGAATAGGTTAGGAAAGAGCCCAATGGCAACAATCAGAACGCCTACCAGTATTTTTGAGAAAATCATGTCATCGGAAACTTCTGCCGCCTGCGATGCTTTGGAAGAACGAGGTGACCCTAAAAACGTAATGCTGAATACTTTGGTAAAACAAAAAACAGCCAAGCCACCAATCAGCGTCAACCCAAGGATGCTCGCCAGCATCGAAAGGTCTAAGTACCAAATATCCAATCCAAGCCCTTTGAAAAGCCCCATATAAATCAAAAACTCGGAAATAAAGCCATTGAAAGGAGGCAGTCCGCAGATGGATAGAGAACCCAACAGAAACAGCATTCCTGTTTTTGGCATAGATTTCATCAACCCGCCCAGTTGTTCCACGTTTCGGGTATGCGTGGCCTGATAGACCGAGCCTGCGCCGTAAAAAAGCAATGATTTGAAAAGAGAGTGATTGAAAATATGGAGAAGTCCTCCCGTAAAAGCCAAAGCCGCCAGAGCAGGAGCATTGAGAGCAACGCCCAACAGACCCGCCCCGATACCCATCCCAATAATACCGATGTTTTCAATGCTGTGATAAGCCAATAATTTTTTAATATCGTGCTGAGTAATTGCATTCATCACTCCCAATAACCCCGAAAGGGTTGAAACTCCTAATATGATTAACCCTACAACATACAATTCGGCATGGATATACGTCAGCACCCGCAGCAAGCCATAAATACCCATTTTTATCATTACCCCCGACATCACCCCCGAAACGTGCGAAGGAGCCGCCGGGTGAGCATGAGGCAGCCACGTATGCAGAGGTACGAAGCCTGCCTTGATCCCAAACCCTGCAAAAAGCACTAAAAATAAGGGCAATACCGAATTCTTACTGAAGTATCCCGCCAAGCCATCAAATCCAAAAGCGTAGCCAAGCGACTGAACGTACATCATTGCCCCCATGATAAGAATAAAACCTACGTGCATCTGAATCAGGTAATTAAGGGCAATAAGGCGTGTTTCTTTTTTTGATGCCTCAAATAAAATCAGTATAAAAGAAGAAACCGACATCATTTCCCAAGCCAACAGGAAGAACGTGCCGTCGCGCAGAACGGTCACCATCAGCATTGAAATATGAAGCCAGATAAATGCCAAATGGTGAATGCCCAATTCCAACCGCGACATTGTCTTGCGGAAAGGTTTCAAATAGCCTCCGGCATAGAGGATACCTGTCAACATTCCGAAACTTATCAGTAAAACAAAATAGGCAGATAAGCTGTCAATTGTCAGCGTTGGCAGATAAGAGACGTCGGTGAGCATCGAGAATATCTTGGTGTTGCCTTCCAGCAAACTGCGAACTGCCCAGGACACTCCTGTTAAAGATAAACAAACGTGAAGAAAAAGACTGAAACAATATTGAAAACGCCTTGTTATCAAAAGTACAGCAACACTTGCGATGCATACCCCCACAAATACGATTGATTCCATTGATTCCATTGATTCTCGGTATTTGTATTTGTGAAAAGCGCACTGTACTCTACTTATTCATAATTAAACACAAGGTTAATATTGACTATTAAAAGCTGGTTAAGGGGAGATTAAAATGAGATTAAAACAAAGAATTGGAAAGTTTATAAAAAATCATCTGACAATTATAAACCTTCCAATTCCATTATCAACTAAGAAGAGCGATAGGCCGTTTCGTATACTGATTTCACGTGAGGTCCTAAAAAGACCCGAGCATAAATACGAATGATAGAAAGCCCGTCAATGATAAAACTCAAAGAAGTAAAGAATGCCAGAGTAATTTGATTTTCATGAATATGACTGAAAATCACGTCTTCTCCAATGAACGTCGGAGTAATGGGAAAACCAGAAGCTCCTAAACAACAAAGTAAAAAGACGAAAGCAATTTTGGGATGTTTCAGCGAATGCCCGTGAAATTGATCTAAATCAATGCTTTTTTCCAATAATTGTAGGCGGGTAAGGGAAATAAACCCAATAATTCCCGCCACAATGATCCCACTTAAATAAAGCAGTGTTTCCGTATATTTATAGTGCTCATTGAATGAAATAGACAAGGCTACCCAAAAGTGATTCAAAATGATAAGCATCCAACTCATGCGTGCTTTTTTCCGCTCGGTAAATGATTTGAGCACCATCGTCAATCCAATAAGGGAGAAAAGGATGGGTAAATATTCATGAATGATGGGGGGAATTACTTCTTCGTTGTATAAAGCAAATAATCCAAACACATATACCGGAATAAAAAACACAAGCACCCGATTGATAGTAAGAAAATTCAATCTGTTTCCAAGCATTTTCATAGGATTCCATAAATAACGATACATCAAGGAATCCAAATTCCATTCTTTGATACTCAACATATAGAGTGTGTATTCAATCTTTTTGGGGAAAGAGTCTTCGATGGAGCGTTGACGAGGCGAAAAATTATAGAATTGTTCGCGAATCAAATAACTTACCACCGAAGGCGACACCAATAATTGATACGTTCTCAAGAAAGCATTTCCCGCAAAGTGAAACAAAGCCAAGTTTTCAAAACCTGCCGCCACTTCTATAAAAATTATCCCGATTTGGGCAATGGAGGCATAAGCAATCTGGCTTTTTACCGACGACTGAACCCGTGCAATACCCGTAGCAATCAACATAGTCACAAAACCCAGCGCCCCAATCAGAATGCGAACCGATAACTGCTGTTCCCAAAAAGGAAAAGTTCTCAATAAAAGAAACACTCCTACGTGTACAGAAAGCGAGCCATAAAAAATGGCACTCGACGGAGTAGGTCCTTCCATGGCTCTTGGCAACCAGGAAGAGAAAGGCAACTGTGCCGATTTAGCCGCTGCCGAAAGTAAAATCATCAGAGAAATAAAAACCCCGAAAAAGCTATGCGACTGAAGATGCTCGTGCACCATTTCGTAGTTACTCAATTTCAGAAAGGTAATATTTTCGTGCCATAAATGGTGACTCATCCACATGGCAAGAATCAACCCCACGTCCCCGATTCGGTAAATTGAGAACACTTTTACGGCATTTTTGACGGGCAGATAACGATCACGATAGAAGGCAATCAGCAAAAAGGAAGAGATACCGAGGATTTCCCAACCGATAAACAACGTTTCCAGATTTCCCGAAAAGATGGTAATGTTATATCCGATGTAAAAGAAAAGTATGGTATTGAAAAAACGCTTGTATCCATCTTCCCGGTGCATATAATACCGGCTGTAAATGGTGACCAGAAAGGTAATAAATGAACCCACAAAGAGGTAAACCACCGTAATTTTATCAAAACAAAAATCAATAAAAAACTCGTAGTCGTTGGTCTTGAAAAGGGAAATGTCCTTTAGGTTCAGTGTTGGATAGCCATTTTGTAACCAATAAATGATAAAAACAATAGCCCCAAACAGGTGAATGCCGATGGTAAAAAAAGCTCCCCACGAAAGAAGCCCTTCTTTTTTATTGGGAGTTAAACCGTTAATTATAAAACCCAGTATAGGAACGAGAATGAAAAAATGAAGTAACGATGCCATGTGGTAGTGTTATGCAATTAAATAAACCGGAACATTATCTTGATTTGATTCTAACAAAGGTATCATATCCGACACCGTGTCAACTTGCTGCTTCAGAGGTTGGTATTTTACAAAACCACCTTCTTTAAAGCTATAAAATTCCTTGGTTTCAGGATGCACTACTACTAAGTTAACCCATTCATTGATAAACCATTCATAGGTTTCTGCATTGCGCTGAATCGTATCCAAAACAACTTCGGGTAAGTGTTCTACAATGATAAGCAAACGTACCGGATCATGCACTTCAATCATTTGGCTCGGCAGTCCCGGTCTTAAATCACCGTCAATTCCGTTGGCTACGCCAAAAAGCCCCATCACATTGTGCGGAAGCTTTGTTCCTGCACCCAACTTCTGATTGTCAACTCTTGAAAAATAATATTCGAGATTGATACCGCCACAAACCGGAGCGGCAGCTTTGAGAATATTGAAAAGGAATTTTCCGTCAGGGTCTATGGTGTAATCGTACGAATTCATGAACGCTCTCCGATCCAAAAACAGCCCTTTGGTCAACTCCCGGCTGCCTACTATGCACAGCGCGTTGGTGGCGTGGTTCAGTTCCGGACGAGGTTCAAACAAAGAAACCGAACGGGTCCGAATTTTATCATGAATTTTTTCGGGGCTCAATTTGCTATCAATCGACTCAAAACGTCTTGATCTTTCTTTGGCATTGGAATCCAAGGCATTGTCGAACGTCACTTCATTCTTATTGTGAATTTCCAGATTGTCGTGCGAAAGTGAATCTTCGTCAAAAAAGGCAATTTCATCGCGGGTTGTATCATGAAGCGCGCCCAAAAACTGCGTTTTGGCAGGAATCACAATTCCGCGGGTTGCCAAAATTTCTCTGACTTTAGGATGATTGGCCATGTAACAAATCACCCGTGAGTTTACTGAGCCAGCTCTACCCGAACACGCACCACAATCGTACGCCGCATAATGAGGGTTATTAACGCTGCTCGAACCATGTCCTACTACGTACACAATCGGGGCAAAATCTTTTACCAATCCGATACTTTTCAAAAGACCTTCTACCCGTTGCGCCATTTCATCAATAGCAAACCCTACCTGCAATCCGTTTTCTTTATTCTCAATGTTTTTATTCTCAATGGTCAGTTTTGAGTACTTTTCCATGTGCCTGAACGAAGACGCCGTAGCAGGACTCATGGAAGGACGGAAAATATTCACAAACAAACGCACCGCCGACCAGAACCCGAGTGTCTGAGAAATCAGCCAACCGCCGTAAAACGAATGGGAATGTTTAGTAAAGTGTACATCTCTATCTTTCTTTTTGAAGGCATGTACTTCCTTAATCAAATACTTAGGAGTAACCGGTGCGGGACAAACTTTGGTATAAAACTTACCGTCTTCGGGCTGATAAAAGAACTCGACACCAAAAAAGCCCGGTGTACCAAAGGTCTCACAATCAGCATCATACTGCTCAAGGTATCGTCTGAGCGAACATTCTCTGTCATCTATACAAAACATAGCCTGAAAGCTCTTGTTCGCTATTTTCTTTTGGCCGTTTTTCTCCATTTTAATGCCCGCCAGCACTTCATCGTAGTAGGTCCATTCAAAGGCATTTTGCCAAATTTCAAGGACTTCGTTCAACTCAGTTTGAGGAGTCTCAGCAAAAAGATTTACCGGTTGGACCGTTAAACGACTTTTAATCGGAGTCCAGTCTTTCCCAAAACGAAACTCAAGTGCATCAATTTCAAGTAAAAGCTCAAAAACAATCAGGTCATGCAGTGTAATTCTTCTTTGATCCAGCAGTGTTTGAGGTTGATCCTCAATGGCAGATACCATCCCCGACCATCCCTGATGGGCAAATTGTTGATCAAAAAGATATTGTTTAAACAGCGATTCATCCCCAACCAGAATGGTTAACAGGGTGCTTATATCGCATTTATCGTGCAACAAAAGCTGTTTTGCTCTCTCCGTTTTAAAAAAGCTGCTGAAGCTGTTGCGCTCCATTTCCCGTAACGACGCCAAAAAGCTTTTCTGACGAACGGGAAACCCCCAAATCGAAATTCCCTGATCAAGATAACTACAAATAATTCTGAAAAGAATAGGATGGACAAGGGAGTCCATGTCTATCTGATATTGTCTTTTCCAGTTGGAACGTATTGCTCCTATTTTTGGTAATGATGAATTTTCAAATTCTTTAGAAATGGCTTTTTCAGTCCATTCTTTTACAAGTGCTACTCCCTTTTTGCCCGTTATGATTTTCTTGAGGATGGCAGGGCTGATGCGTTGTTCTTCATAAAGTCCTCGGTATTCATCCAGTGATAACGAGGTTTTATAACCAAACATATCAGAAGCTTTGCGAATACCCGAATAAAATTTCAGGTTCTGAAAAGCATGAAGCGTATTGTGATGGATAAAATCTTTTAGTGGAGCCTGAGCAGGTAAAAAATGCTTTAATTCATGGAGAATTTCGTGCTCGTCAAATAGGGAATTATGTGTCTTCATCCTGACTATTTCTGGTGTTTATGGGTGCAAAATTCCGCTTAATCTATTAAAAGAGCGTTAAGGAGAAATTAAAAGCGAATTAAAAAGGCAACATCACTACAAACTGGGTTCCTTTTCCTACCTGCGAAGTAACATTTATCTTACCGCTATGGAGTTTTATAATCCGTTGAGTCAGCGCCAACCCAACGCCATGACCCTTAACGTTTTGAGTAGATTCAGCTCGATAAAATGGTTCAAAAATATGAGTTAAATCGCTCTCTGCGATGCCAATTCCATGATCTGTAAAGGCTACTCTAATGCCGTGTACCTGCACATGCAAAGTGACATTAATTCGATGGTCATCCGAATATTTACACCCATTTTCCATCAGATTGATGAAGGCCGTTTGAAGCAGTGAAGCATCTCCCAAGATTTCCAAGGAAGATTCCTCCTCCGGAAATTGGTCAAATTCAATCTGTATATTGTAACCAGGAGCAAGATTCATGAGCATCTCCCGCGCCTGCCACAACAAATCATCTACCCGCAACGGCCGAAAATTAAACTGAGAGGTGTCATCATTAAGGCGCGCCAACTCAAGCAGTCCATTGACCAGGTCACGCATTTTTTTGACCTCAATTATTCCTTCTTTAATAGTGTCCTGATATGCCTCAGTAGTCCGCTTTTGAAACAACGATACCTCCAATTGACTCATCATAATGGCTAAGGGAGTACGCAGTTCATGGGAAGCGTGCGAAACAAAACTTCGCTGGGATTTGAAAGCATCTTCGAGTCGGTCTAAAAGATCATTAAAAGTAGCAGCCAATTGATTCAATTCATCCTTTTGCCGCCCGGCTTTCAGGCGCTCGTGGATATTTCGGGCCGATATATTTTTTACCTGTTCAATAATATCCGAGACAGGTTTCAGGGCATCCCCCGCAAATAGCCAACCTGCCAATACGACCAACAGCAAGCTCACTGTCCAACCCGTAATAAGAATATTTCGTAAGCGCTCCAGTTTACTAAATCCATACACATCAATGGCATAAGCAACTACGACCAATACCTGCTGCTTTTTATCAATAAAACGCACCCCAAGGATTTCTTTTTCTCCGTGCTGAAGGCCAAAATCATGCCCCTCCCGTACCTGTCTCAAGAGGTCCTTTTTTACCGGATAGGGTTCTTTCCCGCTATCATAAATAATCTGATTATTGGCATCATACACCGTTACCTCTTCCTTGTACAAGGTCGTTAAATTAGCCCGGTCAATGGCATGAAGCAATTCCTCCGTGATTCCTCCCACATCTTCCAACAAGCTTACCGTAGTAAGGGCCTTCTCACGAAGGCGCTTGTTGAATTCCTGTTCTCGAAACTGATCATAGAGGTAGTAGACCGACAGCGAAAACACCAATAAAATAGAAGCTACCAATACGGCAAACAGAAGCGTCAGTCGAAGGCGAATGTTCATGAGTCTTTCATAATATATCCCATACCTACGACCGTATGAATCAATTTTTGGGGGAAATCACGGTCTATTTTTTTGCGAAGAAAATTGACATACACATCAATCGTGTTGGTACCTGTATCAAAGTGAATATCCCAGACCTTTTCGGCAATATCCACCCGAGAAACGACCCGTCCACGATTGCGCATAAAATACTCCAACAACCCAAACTCTTTGGCAGTCAGCTCAATACGATTGCCATCACGGCGGGCTACGCGCTCATTCAGGTCAAGTTCCAAATCTGCTATTTTCAAAAGATTACTGACGGAGCCACTCTCCGAACTGCGTTTTTGTAAAGCCCGCAAGCGAACAATCAATTCCTGAAACTCGAATGGTTTAACCAAATAATCGTCCGCCCCGGCATCAAATCCCGCTAATTTATCCCCCAGCGTTCCCAAAGCAGTAAGCATCAAAATAGGGGTTCTTATATTCTCATTTCTTAAAAGTGTTGCCAATTGAAACCCGTTGACTTTGGGCAGATTTACGTCTAAAATAATTACATCGTATGGGTTTGAGAGGGCTAAGCTACTCCCCATTTGACCATCGTAAGCAACATCCACCTCCCAAGCCTGTTCTTCCAATCCTTTTTTTACGAAACCCGCCAATTTTGGCTCATCTTCTACGATTAAAACTTTCATATACAAATAGTTGTGTGAATGAGAATGATAATAAAGGGTTCAATTTTAAAGATAAGTATTTTTCAAATGAAATATCATCCTTGATTTTAACAAGGTTTTAATGAAGCGCTTACAAAACCCAAATCAGTCGGTCAAAAATGGGCAATCGTCGGTAAGTTACTGTTTTTTATCTATTGCACCATTTGTTAGCGTTTTTCATCAACAAATCAATCTAACTCCTATTAACAACAGCACATTTTTTTTCGCCATAAAGCTCTGAAAACAAGTGTGATATATGTAATTTTATTCAATAGATATGTAATGATTTACCGGTTGAATACGCTCAACTTTGAATCATGTATATCTATGAAAATTATATACTGCATTGCCTCACTGTTGCTTTCAATAAACGCAATAAGTCAATCCTACACCACTATTTCTGATACGATTCCCCCCTTTCCGGACGATACGGTCTTTGTTAAGGTAAACAGTCCAAGTCAATTCTTAAACAGCTTGTCCGTTCCTTCTCCCGGTGTAGGGTGATTGCATCAAGTGTTAAGTTGGTTTAACAGGGTTTTAAGGTAAGCATCGTCGCGAGCGGCTTTCTTTCGCTTACGAGCCAAACTCATTTCAGTCGGCTCTCGCTTTAA
>NZ_JAIXST010000148.1 GCF_027484545.1 Runella sp.
CTGGTCAGAAAGTCGCTATCCTTTTCCAAATTGGACAAGTGGCACAACTTGGCGATTGGTTGGTGCTTTTGGCAATTCAACTTGGAGAGGCAGCATTACATTTGATACACCGCCCAAAATTTGCAATAGCTCTTCCTCCGTCAAAACTTCTACGGACATTTAACGCTTCGCGCATTGATACAATCCTACCCGTCCCCCAGTTAAATTCCTGCCGTCCTGCCATTAACTTCAACTGTAGTTTTTGAAAAGGTATCGTAAATTCAGCAAAGGCCTGATGCAGGTCTAATTTATCGTATTGCGCAAAGATCCTTCGGGCATAATATCCATGATACAACTCGCCAAAAAAACGGATGTGTTTACCAAATTGCAAACCAGTATGCAGAGCCAATCGATGTCCGTAAATGCCTTTATCCTGCTTTGAGTCACTCGACCAACCATCATTCTGAAACGCTTCATAACGAGTTCTCACTTGCCCTCCTATTGTAAAATGAACACTATTTGACTTGTTTAGAGGAATTAATTTCAACTCACTTAGAAAGGGTTTAGTGAGTTTGTTTTTTTGCCAAAATTCTTCATTCTCGTCACTTCGCAGTATTTTATATCCCTCAAAAATATTTTTTTGCTGAGCATTTGCTCCCTGAAAAAACAAGAGAGACAGAATGAATGGGAGTAAGTTTTTTGTCATTTTACGATCTTGTTATGGGTTTAGACAATTGTTTATCAGAGGGTTAGGTTGAATAACTCCTATATTTTCTTTAAACGACTCATCAACTCTTCCTTGGAGGATTTACTTAGCGGAATTTGCTTACTCCCAATATGAAGATACAACTCTCTGATTTGCTCAACGTGCTTTAGATTCACGATAAAAGAACGATGCACCCGAATAAACTCAGGTCTGTTTTCCAAAACCTCGCTCAATTTTCCCAGATTTTGGGTCAACATAAAGTGCGTTTCTTTCGTAACTATTTTACTGTAGTAATCTTCTGCTTCCACCCACAAAATATCATCAAAAAAAACGCGCTCCATTCGATCTTTCGTCCGAATAAAAAGGCGGTCATTCAATAAAAAGGTATTATCATGATTGGAATTTGGCTTCGCAACCTTATTTTCTTTTTCCGAATTAGCAATAGCAAGTTCTATGGTATATTTCAAATCCCGTGTCCGAAAAGGCTTGGACATGAAGGCCGCCGGAGCTGTATTCTTTGCTTTGGCAAACGTATCTGCCCCCGAATCGTTGGTTAAATAGATGACTGGCAGTTTGTATTTTTCCAGAATCCGGTGAATGGTCTCTACACCATCCCAGGTTCCTGCCAATTGAATATCCATTAGTATTAGGTCAGCAGTTGCGTGACTGAGAGCATCCAACGCTTTTTCTCCCTGAGAGAAAGGGCCGATTACACCAAAGCCCATCTCCAACAATTTATCTTTAAGATCAGCCCCAACTATAGGCTCACCTTCTACAAGAAGTATTTGTATGTTTTTCATAAACAGGTTATTACATGCCAAATTCATTCATTCGACAGGCGAATTGCCCGTAAAAGCGAATGTCTAAGAATTGAGCAATTAAATTGAGTCGAAACTACTTTGTATCAAATTTATGCAGTAAAACCATACAAAAATAAAACAAAATACTGAGCTAATGCAAATATTATTACTGTTTATTCTAAAATTTTCAGTGCCCCCTTTTTCAGTACTTAAAAAGCCATTCCATCAAAAAAGTCTTACTCTTTCACCGGACTAAAGATCAAGATTAACCATTTCAAAAATTTACAAAGTATTTATACTTAATATATTTGAACCAACCTATATATACGTCAGCAAAATGACATTTTTCCCGATAGACTTATAAAAACATAAAAGGAAGGAGAAGTTTGGTTGTGCAATAGAATATGAAAGAAGAACCGTTGGCGCGAATATACTTTTTAACTTCGGAGAGGTTTGACTAATGCAGAAAGGATTTGATTGTTGAAGAAATAGCTTCGGAGAAGACCCAAAGGGTTTCTCCGAAGCTATCGCCTGTTTGATGAATAAATGAACATCAAAACTGTGACCCTAATAAACTACTCAATGTTCAAAATGACTCGCTGATAACGAGTCAGCGCGGGCGAACCTTCGTCTTTGCCTTCTATAATGATATGAATCGTGTCACCACTTTTGGCAGCGCCCGGCAGTTGAACCTGTGCTTTTGTTCGTTCCTGAGTTATGGTCACTTTTTCGGGCGATGTCCCCGCCTCGGCATAGTGCCAAAAAATAAAGTTCACTTTGTTTCCATCCGGGTCAGTCGCAGAGGCAGTCAGTGTAATTTTGTTTCCCGCTTTGACTTTCAGCGAATTTCCTTCTTTGACCGAAATTTTGGGAGCATGGTTGGCTTCCTTATACGGTTTGATGCACCAATCGGCACGAGCAGCGAAATCCATTTGGATCGCTTCTATCCAACGGGTTTGGGGATATGTCAAATCCATTTTTTGGGTATAAGGATTATAATCCGCTACTTCTTTGCCATCTTCCCAACGGTTCGGGTTTTCAATCGATTGTTTCAAGCGACCGCCCCAACCGCCGTATTCGGGGTGTTGGATATTGCCCAAACCCACATCGATCAAGTGCAAATACGAAGGAGAATCGCCCTCTGAAATAAAATCGTACTTACCAAATGCGCCCCACTGCCCTGTTTTCACTTTGCTCAAATCACCGTGAACGTGTTCATCATCGCCGGCCTGTTTTTGTCCGTCACCGTAGCTGTAATACATTTTGAGCAGTGGCCCGTGATTAGTAATGATTTCTTCGCCCATAAATTTTCCTTCGAGCAGGTAATGCTGCGAAGGAGGTACGGCTCGCTTCCACGGATAGGCAAGGCACCAAAACTGACTTGCATTGTAAAATACCTTGAGGTCTTTCCAGTTGACCGCTACGTAGTTGCGGTACGTAGCATCTTGGTCCAAAATGGCGTAAATAATGGCCTTGTCGCATACTTTTTTATAGATTTTTGACCATTCCGGCGTGTTTTTGTACTGCTCTTCGATGGATTTCAAAGCCCGTGCAATGGTATTGGTCCCGCCCCATACCTGTAAATAAAGAGGTTCAACAGTATTGTCCAGCAGTTTTTCTTTAATAAACTCCGAGCCTTCGGTTACTTTTTTCATCTCCCCCTCAAAATCAATATTCCCTACTTTGATGAAGCTTCGGAGGTAATTGGGAGTTGGGAAACCTTGGGCGTGCGTACTTAAATTGGGGAATATTTTTTCATAAGCGGCAACCAAGTCCTGCATCCAAGTCACGCCAGGCCAACGGAGGTCGGTTTTTTCGCCGTACAGTTTCTTGGTCATCTCCATTTCCGACACCCTTTTTGTCCCTTTTCCGTCACCTTTGTAATGCCACATAGAACTGCTGTACACCAATCCTTCCAACTTAAATTCATTGGCATATAACAACATTCGGATGAACGAATCCACGTCGTCTATTTCCCCATCGGTCGTAACAATGGTCCGAGGCTTCGTTTGCCCGATAGCTGTACTCGTTAGGCCTATTGCGCCTATTAGTAGAAGGATTAATATGCTGTATTTGGTCTTCACTTTCCGTATTATTTTTGTAGGTAATTCTTTTTTCCAATTGCAGACTCCTGCACCTTATTATTTAAGCCATGCCCAGCGCTTTGCCCAATCGGAGAGAAATGCTTCACGGTGCTTTGATATGGTTCTTGCACCCTGCTGTTCTCCTAAAAACAGTTCCGGATTTGGCAAATCACCGAACCAATTCTTTCCGAGCTTAAAATCATTTTTTGAAGGTTTGCCAGGCCACGGGGCTGTACTTACATACTCTCCCTTTTGGCCGTCTAACTCTGCTATTTTACTGTGGGTAAGGTAATTACTTACTTCCGGCTTTTTCGAGGAATACCGTACCGCATACACTCCATTTCCTAAATAATACCCGGGCCATTCCTGTTTTTGAACCTCCAATGTAAAACAGGCAGAATCAGGTGAAATAGCTAAACGAGGGCCTTTAAAACGCCATTCCATCACTCCATAGGCGGGGATAGTGTCGGCAATAGTCGTATTTCGCTCAAAAATTGCGTTTGAACTGCGACTGATCGGGACAAATTGCCCTCCCCAGCTTTCCCCTTGGGGATGATTTGGGGTTCCGTGCATCAGGTACGCCAACGACGGGGTATCTCCCATCTTGACGTATCCTTTGTAATAGTTGATAAAATCTGCGCCCATCGCTCCGTGTCCTTTGATGAAGTTCTCATAGTAAGCGCCGTCGTGCATCGTTGCAGGGGCTTTTTCATCTTCCATAAACCACCCTCGGTACGTAGCGTTTGCTTCTATCATCCATACGTTAGAATGGTGGGCTACGATATACGAATAGGAGTTGATACTCCACTTTTTATTGGGCCCTCCAATCCAATAAACTCGGATGTTTTTCTCAATTTCCGGGGCATCGTGTAAGGCTTGCGCAAGGTCTTCCAATCCACCCCAAACCAGTACCCAAAGCGGTTGTTTACTTTTCTTTTTGGCACTTTTAATAATCCATTCGGAACCTTCAGTAGGTGTAGTGTAGCCTGCATAAGGTGCCCCGGGAATTATCCCCTGTTTGCAAACTTGGCGTAACTGATTGGGAGTCGCCAATGCCTTGTTATGAGCAACCATCTGAGGATAGTCTTTTTCATAGAGGTCAATCATATCCAGAAGGTCTTTTTTTCTTCCCTTACCATACGGCGACGAAATCAAGCCTTCAATTTGAAACAAATCTGAGTACATCATCAAATAAATCATAGACTGATTGTCGTCAGGGTCGGTGCCGCCAATGTCGGTACTCACAATGATGCGCGGCTTTTC
This sequence comes from Runella sp., assembly GCF_027484545.1. Lineage (GTDB taxonomy): Bacteria > Bacteroidota > Bacteroidia > Cytophagales > Spirosomataceae > Runella. Next base: position 4,833 of record NZ_JAIXST010000148.1, read on the forward strand.
TTTGGATTGGGCGAAGGCAGCACTTACCGAACCTATTCCCTGAATCAGAAGTACTAAAATACATTCAAAAAGAAAACGTCTACTTTTTATTATTTTCGATTTCATATTTCGGCACTGATTCTTTAATTTATGGTAAACATAGGAGGTTTCATCATTAAAAGGTCTTCTAATGAGTAAATTTGCTTGACAAGGCCTTGTTTCATAGCAGGTGAGTTTTTTTTATAC
>NZ_JAIXST010000228.1 GCF_027484545.1 Runella sp.
GTGCTGTGACAACTTGGGCAAAATAGGTACATAATCTTTGAGTTTAGTCACTCCAAAGTTAGGCATTTGCCCCCGTTGTCTATTTTTTTGTTATAGCATTACTTTGCGCGCACTGCCGTCAATTTAAGTCTTACAAAAATTGAGAAACCATGAAAAAAAACATTTACCCTTATTTGTTGGCACTTGCTATCTGTGGAGGCAGTGCTGTTGGCTTTGCCCAGAACATAGTTTCGAACGGCCCACTAAAAGTTTCAGATAACAAACGGTTTTTGGTGCATGAAAACGGCAAACCCTTCTATTGGTTGGGCGATACGGCTTGGGAATTGTTTCACCGACTGAATCGGGAAGAAGCCGATAAATACCTCAAAAACAGGGCTGAAAAAGGCTTTACCGTCATTCAGGCGGTGGCTTTGGCCGAGCTGGATGGTGTTCGTGACCCCAATCCCTACGGAGAAATTCCATTGGAAAACAACGACCCGACCAAGCCGCGCGAAGCCTATTTCAAACACGTAGATTACATCATTGACCGTGCGGCCGAGTTGGGTTTGTACATTGCGTTGTTGCCTACGTGGGGCGACAAACTATCCAAAGAACGTTGGGGGGAAGGACCAGAGGTTTTCAATGCCGAAAATGCCAAAATCTATGGCAAATGGATTGGCAATCGCTACAAAAACCGAAAAAATATCATTTGGGTCATGATGGGTGACCGCAACCCGCGAAATGAGGCTGACGTAAACACATGGCGAGCTATGGCAACTGGTATAGAAGAAGGTGTTGGAGGTCCCAATAAAGCCCTTATCACCGCTCATCCTCAACCCAATGACATGGCCGACGGCGGTTCGGGTAAATGGTTTCACCAAGACAATTGGTTCGATTTCAATATGTTCCAGACGGGACACTGCCGCGAAAATCCCGTGTATGACCGCATTCAGGTAGCGTATAACCGCATGCCCATTAAGCCGACTATTGACGGAGAACCGATTTACGAAGACCATCCGGTTTGTTTCAACAGCAAAGAACTGGGTCTTTCCAATGCTTATGATTGCCGTATATCTGCTTACTTGGATGTGTTTGCGGGAGCTTTTGGCAATACCTACGGCTGTCATGATGTATGGCAAATGTACGCTCCCGGTCGCAAAAGCATCAATGGAGCAGCCATGCCTTGGTACGATGCTATCAACTTGCCGGCGGCAGGTCAAATGCAATACCTTCGGAAATTGATTGAATCACGCCCGATGCTCGACCGAATTCCCGACCAAAGCGTCGTGACGCAATCGGGAGAAGTTTATGACCGGATTCAGGCGACTCGCGGCAAAGACTACGCTTTTGTGTATAGTGTGAAAGGAAAGGCCTTTACCGTAAATTTAGGAAAAATAGCGGGCGCTAACCTAACCGCTTTTTGGTACGATCCGCGTACCGGCAAGAGCAAAGAAGCGGGAACGTTTGCCAACAAAGGACAACAGGCATTTACGCCGCCTAACTCAGGTTATGGGCAGGATTGGGTATTGGTGTTGGACGATGCCGCCAAGAATTACGCAAAACTATGAGAATTGCCATCGTCGGAACCGGTTTTTGGGCAAGGTACCAGATTCCTGCCTGGCAGGAACTGGAAGGGGTGGAAATTGTAGCCGCCTATAATCGAACGCGGTCAAAAGCGGAAGAAATGGCTCAAAAGTTCCGGATTTCTAAGGTACTATGACAACGTAGAATCCTTACTCCTGAATGAAGAATTGGATTGCATTGACATCATCACGGATGTTGATACGCATCCAATTTTTGTAAAAATGGCGGCTGAAAGTGGTGTGAACGTTATTTGTCAAAAACCGATGGCGGCATCTTTTGCGTTGGCTCAGGAAATGACAAAAGTGTGTCGGAAACAGGGGGTAAAATTCTTTATTCACGAAAATTTTCGTTGGCAGGCTCCTATCCGAGCCCTTAAAAAAGCCATACATTCGGGTGTGATTGGGGAGCCTTTCAAGGCAAGAGTTAGTTTTTGTTCCGGTTTTCCAGTATTTGATAATCAACCTTTTTTGGCTGAATTAGAGCAGTTTATCCTCACGGATATTGGCTCACACGTTTTGGATGTGTGCCGATTTTTATTCGGCGAAGCAGACAATTTACGTTGCATGACTGGAAGAGTCAATCCCACCATCAAAGGCGAAGACGTAGCCTGATGGAAATGTAAAGCGGTCTGCATTGTTTTGCCGAAATGTCGTATGCGTCCATTTTGGAAAAAGAGTCTTTTCCCCAAACCTTGGTTTTGGTAGAAGGCACCAAAGGCTCGCTGCATTTGACCGACGATTTTGTCTTGAAAACCACAACTCGGCAAGGGACTTTTTCGGAAATAATCAAACCCGTTTTGTACGATTGGCTTGACCCTGCGTACGCCGTAGTTCATTCGAGTATTGTGGATTGTAACCGAGACATTCTCAAGGGATTACGGGGGGGAGTTGCTGAAACGACGGGTGATGACAATTTTGAAACGGTAAAATTGGTCTTTGCGGCGTATGAATCTGCCCGAACGGGTAAAGTTATACGCCTAAAAAACCTCAGTGAATGGCTATCTTAACCTTACAAACTATCTCCAAAACCTTCCCCGGCGTAAAAGCCCTTTCGGACGTTTCGTTTGCGTTGGAAGCAGGGGAAGTTCATGCGATTTGTGGTGAAAATGGAGCGGGTAAAAGCACTTTGATGAATATTCTGGCGGGCAATCTGCAACCGGATAGCGGTGGGAAAATTTTCATTGAGAATAAACCCGTGCAAATCAGGAACTTCAATCAGGCACGTGAACTCCGTATCGCCATTGTGTACCAGGAGCGTTCGTTGATTGAAATGCTGAGTATAGCCGAAAATATCTTTGCCAATCGGCACCCGAAAACCAAATGGGGATTGATTGATTATCCGCAACTGTACGCCAACACGCAAGCCTTACTTGAACAACCCAATTTAACTCATTTGAGTCCGAAAACGCGGGTAGAAACGCTATCACCTGCGGAACGGCAAATGGTAGAAATCGCCAAGGCTTTGTCTCAAAACCCTCGAATTTTGATTTTGGATGAACCTACGGCCAGTATCTCCGAACAGGAAATCAATACACTTTTTGCAACGATTCGTGAGCTCAAAAAACAAGGCATTGCGGTGATTTATATCTCGCATCGCATGGCCGAAATCTTTGAAATTGCCGACCGAGTCACGGTGCTGAAAGACGGAAAATACCAAGTTACCCTCTCTATTTCTGAAACCAATTCCGCCCAACTCATCAGATTGATGGTTGGGCGTGACTTGGCTAAAATAGTGCATGAGTCGGCAGCGCAGGCCGAAACGTTGTTGGAAGTTAAAGAGTTGGAAAGTGCTTTATTTCAGGATATTAATTTTCACATTAAAAAAGGCGAGATTGTTGCCTTGGCGGGGCTTGTAGGAGCAGGACGCACCGAAATAGCCCGAGCAATTTTCGGGATTGATGCCAAAACTGGTGGCAGTGTGTGGCTCGACGGACAATTGTGCAGCATTCATCATCCTGCCGATGCCATTGCCTACGGGATAGGTTACGTGCCCGAAGACCGAAAAAATCAGGGGCTTTTTTTGGACATGAGTGTGCAGGAGAATATTGTGGCGGGCAGGTTTTTGGGAAAACAAGCCATTTCAGACCAAGAGAAGCAACAAATTGCGACTCAATTCAAAGAAGACCTTCGTATTCAAACACCTACTGTTTCGCAGAAAGTTAGGTTATTAAGCGGTGGAAATCAGCAAAAGTGCGTATTGGCCCGTTGGTTGCACCTGAATCCGAAACTGCTGATAGTAGACGAACCCACGCACGGAGTAGATGTAGGAGCGAAGTTTGAAATTTACGAACTGTTGAAAAAAATGGCGTTGACCAGCACCAGTATTTTACTGATTTCAAGCGAATTGCCTGAAGTGCTTGCGTTGGCGGACAGAATTCTGGTGGTTTATCACGGAAAAATTGTTGGTGAATTGAGCCGCTCGGAAGCTACCGAAGGGCGGATTTTGGCCTTGGCCTCGGGTGAAGAGAGTGACAAATAGCACACGGATAAAACGGATGTAACAGATTTGAACGGGTCTTTTTATCAGTTCAAATCCGTTACATCTGTTCAATCTGTGTTCAATCAGTAATCAAATAATAGAAAATGAAATACCTGCAAGACCGAATTTTTACCTTATTTGTGCTCATTTTATTGGTGTGTATTGGGGCGTCGATTGCCTTTCCCCAACAGTTTCCCACGTTTGAGAATTTTAGCCAAATCCTGCTCAATGTCTCCATTGAAACCATTGTGGCGGTGGGGATGATGGTGTTGATGATTACGGGGGTTTTTGATCTTTCGGTAGGTTCGGTGGTGGCGTTGTCGGGTGGTTTAGCGACCTATTTGATGATGAACATGGGTATTTCAATGCCGATTGCTGTGTTGGCGGGCTTATTGGCTTCTTTGGCCGTGGGTTGGGTTAATGGGTATTTTATTGCCAAAGTAGGCGTAAATCCGTTGATACAAACGTTGGCAACGATGGGCATGGTACGGGGCTTGGCCTTGATGATTGCTGGGGCCGGTATTCAAGATCTGCCCTATGAATTCATTTATATCGGTCAAAGTAAACTGCTGAAAATCCAGTCGCCCATTTGGTGGATGTTGGCCCTTGTGTTGATTTTCCATGTACTGACAACCCGCACCGTTTTCTTTCGTCGCTTTTATTACATTGGCGGCAACGAAAAAGCGGCCGATTTGTCCGGAATCAGAGTCCGCAAAATGAAGCATTACGCTTTTATTCTTTCCGCATTTTTGGCAGGAATCGCTGGAATTTTAATTGCTTCTCGCTTGGGTTCTGCCATTGCTTCCATTGGGAAAGGCATGGAGTTACGGGTAATTACAGCCGTGATTTTGGGCGGAGCCAGTTTGGCAGGAGGACAAGGCCGAATTGTTGGAGCGTTGCTGGGAACGGTTTTTATGGGCATTATTTCCAACGTCATGGTGCTGTCAAGAGTGTCGGGTTATTGGCAGGAAATTATTTTGGGAGCTATTCTGATTTTGGCTATTTGGTTTGATATTGTGGTACAAAAGCGCAGCCCCCTAACCCGCGCGGCGTCGCAGTGGCGCACCACCCGTCCCAATGGGGGAATAAAAAAAACAATTTCTTTATTGTTCCCCCTTTGGGCGGCAGCCGTTGCTGGGTTAGGGGGCTGGGCATTATCGTCCTGCGAAGGCCCGCCTCGTGATAAAACAGCCGCTAAAATCGGCGTTGTCAATGAGGCTGATTATGCCATGACCGAGGCGCCAACGTCGACGAAGAATACGTCATGGTGACTACGGCGACGAGCTTGCCCTTGTTTGTCACCCACGACCAGGCGGCGTTTAAAGCTTGGGGAAAGGCACGAGGCGTGAAAGTGAGTATTGTGGGGCCTACCGACTGGAGTGTGCCCGCACAAATTGAAGCGATAGAGCAGGTAATTGCCACAAAACCCGCAGGAATGCTCATCAACGGTACCGATTTAGCAATAGCCAATGCCATCAACAAAGCCGTGGAAGCTGGTATTCCGACCGTCGTTTATGATTCAGAGATTCCGAGCAAACGGCATTGCTTTTTGGGGTCGGATTGGTATCAGATGGGTTTGAAACAGGGAGAAGCTATTGGGAAATTGGCCAATGGAAAAAAAGGGAAAGTAGCTTGCGTGGGGATATTGGGTCAGAGCAACCAAGAAGAAGGTTTCAGGGGGTTACAGGAGGCGTTAAAAAAGTATTCCAATCTTCAATTTTTGGGAAAATTTGAAACCCATAATTCAACGGAAGAAACGGCACGCATCACCTCTGATTTGATGAGCAGTTACCAGGATTTGGTTGCCATTGCTGGTTTCACCTCCGAAACAGGCCCGGGAATTGGTTTGGGAATTAAAGAAATGAACCGCGTGGGAAAAGTCATCGGTACCAATGTAGATGCCAGTCCGATATTGCTTAAATTGTTGAAAGAAGGCGTGTTGCAATTTTTAGTGGAGCAAAAACGAGAAACGTTTGTGTGGTACGGGGCGCAATTTTTATTTGATATGGTTCACAATGTCAATGCCTTTCCCAAAAACTACATTCAGGCAGGAAGCCACGCGCTGCCGTATTCGGTCAATACGGGCATTATAGAAATCAATAAAAATAATGTAGATAGCTTCATTAAATAAACTTCGGTTTTTTGACGGAATAATACAATGAATGGGTAAAATAGTATTATAAAACTGCGGAGGCGAATCTGTTACTTTGTAACAAATTACGAAGAGAATAGTACCATTTTTTGGGTACAATTCCTGTATCGTACAACCGAACAGTAGTGTTTTTTTCATCATAGATAGATTGTTATTGCATAGATTAGGGGTGGGTAGCTACCCATCCCTAATTTTTTACAAAACCCAAAAATCAAACCCCTATGCAAAGACCTCTCCTTCTGCTTGTTCTCCTTATGCCTTTTATTCGGGCGTTTTCTCAGATTGACAGGAAAGCCACGAAGGAAACCCAATCCCTCTATACCAATTTAAAACGAATACAAAAACAAGGCGTACTGTTTGGACATCAGGATGGTTTGGCGTATGGACTGAACCGTGATTCAACGCGTTGGATGGGCGAAGAAAATCGTTCGGATGTAAAAACAGTTTCGGGTGAATTTCCCGCCGTCATTGGCTGGGACTTAGGAAGAATGGAGTTTGACAGTTCTCGAAATCTGGACGGAGTACCGTTTGATTTGATGAAAAAACGCATTGTGCAGCACTATCGAAGAGGCGGTATTAACACCATCAGTTGGCATCCGAATAATCCAATTGACCCCTCTAAAACGACGTGGGATAAAGTTGATTCGACCATCAAACGGGTGTTGAATGATAAAAAAAGCCTCAAATCTTACAAAAAATGGCTCGATAAAGCCGCCGTTTTCTTCAAAAGTTTACAAATACCTGACGGCACCTTGGTGCCCATTATTTACCGTCCTTACCATGAACATACTGGCAGTTGGTTTTGGTGGGGTGCTGGGCATTGCAGTCCTGATGAGTACAAAGAGTTTTGGCAAATGACGGTGAAATACCTCCAGAAAAAGAAGAAAGTTCACAACCTGCTCATCGCGTATTCGACCGACCGCTTTACGTCCAAAGAGCATTATTTAGAACGATACCCGGGTAATGAGTGGGTGGATTTGGTCGGTTTTGACCTGTATCATCGCAATGCACCCGCGACCAACGAAGCTTTCAAAGCCGACTTTCAAAGAATGGTTACGACCTTACAGGAAATTGCCACCGAAAACGACAAGCCCTGCGCCGTGACTGAAATGGGATTGGAAAAAGTCTCGGAAGCCAATTGGTGGACCAACATTGTATTGCCCGTGGTGCAGGATACCAAACTATCGTATTTTTTGGTGTGGCGTAACGGTCGCCCGGACCATTATTACGCACCGTTTGAAGGTCAGAAAAGTGCGGCTGACTTTATGAAAATGATTCAATCCGGTAAAGTGTGGTTGGAAAGAAAAACCGCCGACCAACGCTTCTACCAAAACAACTAAACCATATCTGCCATTTCGGAAAAGAGAAGTAATCTATGAAAATACAAGGACTTGATTTTTTAGTTATCGCACTGTATCTGATAGTGATTTCGGCCATCGGAATCATCATGAAAAAACGCGCCCAACGCAGTAAAAACGACTATATGCTGGGCGGAAATACCCTGCCATGGTGGATGTTGGGGATTTCCAATGCGTCGGGCATGTTTGATATTTCGGGCACTATTTGGATGGTGTCCATTATGTTTGTGTATGGCCTGAAAAGTATTTGGTTGGTGTGGCTTTGGCCCGTTTTTAACCAAGTGTTTTTGTTTGTCTATTTAGCAGTATGGCTGCGCCGGTCGGGGGCGTCGACGGGGGCGGAGTGGATGCTTACGCGCTTCGGGACGAAGAAAGATGCCCAAATGGCCCATAAAATCATCATCGCTTTTGCGCTCTTGAGTTGCTTTGGTTTCATGGCGTACGGCTTTATTGGTTTAGGGAAATTTATCGAAATCTTTCTCCCGTTTTCCTCCGTTGCTCCGTATGTACCGTTTCATGTTTCTCCTGAGTTTGTGCCTCATTTTTACGGCATCATCTTTACCCTTTTTGCGGTGTTTTATTCCGTTATGGGCGGAATGTCAAGCATTGTGTGGGCGGATGTGATACAGTACGGACTCATGGCATTGGGCTCGGTGTCCATTGGCATCATTGCTATGAGTGAACTCTCGGGGCAAACGCTCAATGTACCACCCGATTGGTCCAAAATCTTCTTCGGCTGGAACTTGAATTTGGATTGGTCAAACATCATTGCTGACGTAAACCAAAAAATTACGGATGATAAATACAGTCCGTTCGGGATGTTTTTTTCGCTCATGTTGGCCAAGGGGATTTTGGCAAGTATTGCCGGTCCGGCACCCAACTATGACATGCAAAAAATCCTTTCTACCAAGTCGCCCCGTGATGCGGCGCTTATGAGTATGTTTGTCAATATCGTGTTGCTGCCCACGCGCTATTTCATGATCATTGGTTTTACCGTTTTGGGACTTTTGTACTATAATGACCTTAACATCCAAACGGCTTCGGGCGGCGTTGATTTTGAACGTATTTTGCCCGCCGCTATTCTCAAATTTGCTCCTGCGGGTCTGTTAGGGCTGTTTTTGGTTGAATTAATGGCGGCTTTTATGGGGACTTTTGCCGGCACGCTCAACGCCGCCCAAGCCTACATTGTGAACGATATTTACCTCAAATCCATCAAACCCAAAGCAACTAACCGGGAAATCAGTCGGGTTAATTATCTGGTCGGTATTGTGGTCGTCGCGATCAGCATTGTGTTGGGTATTTTTGCCAAAGACGTCAACAGTGTTTTGCAGTGGATTGTGGGAGCTCTCTACGGTGGGTATGTAGCTGCCAACGTACTCAAATGGCATTGGTGGCGCTTCAATGGGTCGGGTTTTTTCTGGGGTATGGCGGCAGGGATTATTTCAGCTATGGTTTTACCGTATGTTTTTCCCGATACGTTGCCCTTGTATTATTTCCCCTTGATTTTAGTGTTATCGGCGGTGGGTTCGGTAGCCGGTTCTTTGCTGACACCACCAACCGATAGAGAAGTGCTGAAGAAATTTTACCGCAATGTTCGCCCGTGGGGATTTTGGGGGCCGATTCATGACGCAGTGCTGAAAGAAGACCCTGCGTTTGAACGAAATAAAAATTTCAGTTGGGATCTATTTAATGTGGTGGTTGGGACCATCGCCCAAACTGCCATTACGTCGTTGCCCGTTTTTGTGGTGCTATTGATGCCCATGCAGGGTTTCATTACCGCGACAATATTGGCCGTTTGTGTTTTCATTTTGTGGAAAACCTGGTACAAAAAACTGCCAAGCGCTTAGCGGAGTGCCAAGTATGGATTGACCTGTTTTTGTTGAAACCTATGACTTATTACCTATCATAATGACTTATTTTAAAAATCGTCTTTCGGCCTTAGAAACGGCTTATAACGAATTGGTTATCCAAAAAAATGCCAAAGAAAAATTAGGGAACGGAATATATGACCGTTACGAAAACCCCGTGTTGACAGCTGCTCATGCCCCTCTGTTTTGGCGGTATGATTTGAATCCGGAAACAAACCCGCATCTGATGGAACGTTTCGGAATCAATGCTGCTTTCAACGCGGGGGCTATCAAGTGGAACGGTAGATATCTATTATCCGTAAGGGTAGAAGGAGTAGATCGCAAATCCTTTTTTGCCATTGCCGAAAGTCCCAACGGTGTTGATAATTTTCGTTTTTGGGATTTTCCCATTACCATGCCCGAGTCAGACGTGCCCGACGGAAACGTGTATGATATGCGATTGGTAGCGCACGAAGACGGTTGGGTTTATGGTCTGTTTTGTACCGAGCGCAAAGACCCCAATGCCAAAAAAGGCGATGAAAGTTCGGCCGTAGCGCAATGTGGGATAGCGCGTACCAAAGATTTGAAAACGTGGGAGCGCTTGCCGGACTTAAAAACGCCTTCGCCGCAACAGCGCAACGTAGTACTTCATCCGGAATTTGTGAACGGAAAATACGCGCTGTATACGCGTCCGCAGGATGGTTTTATTGAAGCAGGAACGGGCGGGGGCATTGGTTTGGGTTTTACGGATTCGATGGAAAATGCGGTGGTAGACAAAGAATTTATTGTGGACGAAAAAAGCTACCACACGGTGTATGAAGTCAAAAACGGACAAGGCCCGGCTCCCCTCAAAACCGACAAAGGCTGGTTACACTTAGCGCACGGAGTACGCAACACGGCGGCTGGACTGCGCTATGTATTGTATATGTTCATGACTGATTTAGAGAATTTAACCAAGGTCATTTATAAACCTGCTGGCTATTTCATTGCGCCCGACGGCTACGAAAGAGTGGGGGATGTTTCTAACGTAACTTTCTCCAACGGCTGGATTTTGGACGACGACGGCACGGTGTTCATCTATTACGCTTCGTCCGATACGCGGATGCACGTAGCCACGAGTACGATTGATAAATTGGTGGATTACTGCATCAATACGCCCGCTGACGGCCTGCGCTCGGCAGCTTCGGTAGAGCGATTGAAAGGGTTGATTGAGAAGAATTTAGCGTATTTGGTGGGCACAAGAAAGCAGTAAAGGCAATGTAGTCAGCAGACTTGGAAAGTCCCCAATACTTTTCAAGTCTATCCTTGCTTGGGTTTCATCAGTTCCTGTAACGTTGTTTTATTGATTTGTTCGTCAAAAACAGCAGCAACGGGAATCTCAAAACCTTCAATCATGAAACTTTTGATGTCTTGACTGATTAAATGCGTTTTGGCAGGCATATATTCGGTATCATTGCCAATTAAAATGAATTGGTCAATGAGTTGGCGATTGGGATCAATAATCCAGTATTCTCGGATTCCGTGGGCAGCGTAATCTTGATGTTTAATTGTGCGATCATTTTTGGCAGTGCTTCTGGACAGGATTTCTACCACAAAATCAGGGGCAGGAAAAATCATTTGGTCATTGGAGAAACCCTTTGTTTTCTCTTTTAACCAAAAACAAATGTCGGGTTCATAATCGTTGCGGGTAAGCTCTATTAATGCCTTCTCGACAGCGATTTCTCCTAAGTCGTTTAAACGTACATAAAATTCTAACAGAAATGTTAAATGGCTGGAAGATGACCAATGCTTACGCTTCACGGGAGAGTGCATAATGACCTCACCATTAATAAATTCCGCTTTTTTGTCTTCATCCAGCCATTCGCGGAAAGCCATGCGTTTTTGGTATTCGGCAGATAAAAAGTAATTTACTTTATCCATCAATAACTTAGCATCGGGCCGTTCCAAAATTTTTTCAACGGTAATATTCATCATTCAACAGGATTTTAAACTCAAATATAACGTATTTTAAGCGTTTTCAAATTCGGAATGCACCTTTTACTTCAGACTTATAAACAGGAAATTCAGAAAGAATTAACCCGAATTCTTTCCTTTTGGGAAACGTATTCCCTCGACTCAATCAACGGTGGTTTTATTGGGAAAATGGACTTCGATGGTACTGTTCACCCCGAAGCAGAGAAAGGTAGCGTACTCAACGCCCGCATTTTATGGGCCTTTTCGGCTGCTTTTAATGCTGATTTCGGTGAATCTCTCGAAATCGCCAATCGAGGTTATCACTACATCAATCAACATTTTCGAGACACGCTTCATGGCGGTGTATATTGGTCGGTGGATGCGCAGGGAAAACCGTTGAGTACCCGCAAACAGATTTATGGCTTGGCCTTTACAATGTATGGTTTGACGGAATATTACCGAGCCACAGACAATCCCGAAGCCTTGGATTTTGCCGTTGAGCTGTTTGAACTGATTGAAAAGCACAGTTTTGATCCTGAACATGGCGGTTATTGGGAGGCATTTACGCAGGATTGGCAACTGCTCCAAGACCTGCGCCTGAGTGAAAAAGACCGCAACGACCCCAAAACGATGAATACGCATCTTCACATCATCGAAGCTTACGTCAATCTGTATCGGGTATGGCCTAATGAACGGGTGGAAGCGCGGATTCGGCATTTATTGGAGGTGTTTGAAAAATACATCATTGACCCCCAAACCAGTCACATGAAGCTGTTTTTTGACGCAAAATGGAATCCTCAGTCGGCCGCCGTTTCCTTTGGGCACTACATTGAAGCGTCGTGGCTGTTGTACGAAGCTGCCGAGGTTTTACACGATGAAACTCTTTTGAGAAAATGGAAATTCATCGCGCTTCGCATGGCGGATGCAGCCGCTGAAGGTTTCAACGAAGACGGAAGTTTAAACCATGAATTTGACCATACCACTCAACATTGGGATACGCACCGCGAATGGTGGGTGACAGCGGAGGGTATGGTTGGGTATTTTAATGCTTTTCAATTGAGTGGGGAAGCGCGTTATCTACGCTATGTAGAACGTCTTTGGGAGTTTGCCAAAATGTACCTTATCAACACCGAAATCGGCGAGTGGAATTGGGGCGTGTACGACGATATGTCACCTATGAAGAACGAAGACCGCATCGGATTTTGGAAATGCCCGTACCACAATGCCCGTGCCTGCATGGAAATTTTGAAAAGAATCTAATGAATGTTCCTAATGTTGAAATTACAAACACACCTATTGTTTCTGACTTTTGGCATTCTCTTCAGTGCAGCCCTTTTTGCCCAAAACACCCTCAAAAAAATTAAGGTAGAGGGAAATAAATTCGTGACCGAAGATGGCAAAGCGGTTGTATTCAGGGGACTTAACGTAGCCGATCCCGATAATCTGCACACCAAAGGACATTGGAGCAAAGCATTTTTTCAGGAAGTCAAAAATTGGGGAGCCAACATTGTCCGTTTCCCCGTTCATCCTGCCGCGTGGCGAAGACGGGGAAAAGAGGATTACTTAGAATTACTGGACGAGGGTGTAAAATGGGCCGCAGAATTGGGAATGTATGTCATCATTGACTGGCATTCCATAGGTAATCTGCGTACTGAAATGTACCAAGCAGACATGTATGATACCACCCAAAAAGAAACCTTCGATTTTTGGCGGAGAATGGCGGAGCATTTTAAGGGCAACACGACTGTGGCTTTTTTTGAATTATTTAATGAACCCACCATAGCCGGTGGAAAGTTGGGGACATGTACGTGGGAGCAATGGAAAGAATTGAATGAAGAGATGATTGGCATCATCCGTACCCACGGCAACGAGGCGATTCCGTTGGTGGCGGGATTCAACTGGGCCTATGATTTGACACCCGTGAAAAACAATCCCATCAATGCGCCTGGCATTGCCTACGTAAGTCACCCCTATCCGATGAAAAACGGCGGAAAGCCTTGGGAGGATAAATGGACGGAAGATTGGGGTTTTGTAGCCTCAAAATATCCACTTTTACTGACCGAAATAGGCTTTTCGGGAGCGGAAGAAGTGGGAGCGCACGTCCCTGTGATCAGCGATGAATCCTACGGCGATACGATTACTAAGTACACTGCCGAGCGCGGTATCAGTTGGGTAGGGTGGGTATTTGATGACCGCTGGGCTCCGCGCATGTTTTCGGATTGGAACTTTACGCCTACCAGACAAGGAAAATACTTTAAGAAAGCGCTTTTAGAATATAAGTGATCAAGTCTTGATGTCAATCAACTCTTTAGGTAGAATAAGGAAAAACTGATACCGAATGACTAATTGGATAATTTCAGCAAACTCTCAAATGTATGATCATACGTCATCTTTTGAACATTTTTCATTCATTGACTGGCGACAAGGGCATGCAAATTTTGAAATTGGAGATATAGTATTTATATATTCGACGAGACCGATAAGTATGGTACAATACATATTGTAGAAAAAATTAATTTATTTTATCCAAATATTAGAGACGATAAAGAGTACTGGAAAGAAAAGAAGGAATACCAAAAATCAATTGATGGAAAGTTTATGAGGCTAAAACTTATAGACCAAATTTACAATCAAAAGTTAAGTTTTGATAACCTGAAAGCGAATGGATTAAATGCCGCACCACAAGGTCCAGTAAAAACTAAACAAAATTTATTAACCTATATAAATTCAAATTTTTCTAACAATTATCAGACAGAAATTTTTCCAGAGATTATAGATGGAGAGATAGTTGAATTTGAAGGTATTAAAAAACAAATACTTGTAAACAAATATGAAAGGAGCTCAATTGCACGAAAAAAATGTATTGAATTTCACGGGCTGAATTGTAAAGTATGTGGACTTAACTTTTCTGAAAAGTATGGTTCTATTGGCAATGAATTTATACATATCCACCATTTGATACCTATTTATAAAATAGGGAAAGAATATAAAGTAGATTACAAGAACGATTTAATTCCTGTTTGCCCTAATTGCCATTCTATGTTACACAGAAAAATTAACGGGACTGAACCCACAATAAATGAACTAAAAGAAATGATTAACAAAAACTATATCAGCTAACATCGCTTTAGTAGTAGAGTGATTGACACAGTGTACCATTGCCATACTTCGCAAGAGTGCACTAATCTAAATCTACAAAAATCTCCTTCTCCTCAATCTGACAATGAAAAAACTATTTATTCTTTGCTTTCTTTTTATTCAAATTCAAAGTTTTGCTCAACTCAAACTTGCCCGTTTATTTTCTGACCACGTGGTGCTACAACGTCAAAAACCGGTTCCCGTCTGGGGTTGGGCTAAGCCAAAAGAAAAGGTAACGGTGACCTTGGCAGGGCAAAAGCAAATTGCAACGGCCGATGCTTCCGGGAAATGGACAGTAAAATTTACGCCCATGGAAGCAGGCGGCCCGCACCAAATGATCGTTATGGCTAAATCCGGCAAATTGGAAGTCAATGATATTTTGATGGGGGAAGTGTGGCTTTGCTCCGGACAATCAAATATGGAATGGCCTGTTCGACAAGCCGATAATTTCAAAGAGGAAAAGAAAAATGCTGATTTTTCGCAAATACGGCACTTTTTTGTCGCACACGATGTCACCATGCAACCACAAACGGACCTAACTTCGGGCGATTGGAAGATTTGTAATGAGGAAAATGTCGGAAACTTTACGGCAGTTGGTTTTTTCTTTGCCCGGGAGTTGTATCAAAAATTGAAGATTCCGGTCGGGCTTCTGCATTCGTCGTGGGGCGGGTCGCAGGTGGAAGGTTGGATTAGTAAAGAAGCTATGTTGACCAATGAAGAATTAAAACCCGTAGCTGAAAATTTACCCAAAACCTGGGAAGAAGCCGACGCCATTCTTGACCTAAAGACAAGAAAGGAATTATTGAAAAGTAAGGGAACTCCGACGTTGGCCGACGAGAAAAAATACACCGAAGCAGGCTATGATTTCTCGAAATGGCTCAATGCCGGCAGTCCGCTGGGGCAATGGGATTGGAAAGGAATTTGGATGTTTCGTGGCAAAGGGTATATGGCGCGTACCGTCGAGATTTCGGAAGAAATGGTCAACCAACCCACAATTTTAGGTTTGGGAATTCAGGACAGTTTCAATGAAATTTATATCAATGGCCAATTAGTGTCGCAGGGAATTGTGGAAGGTACGCGCAAAATCACCTTACCTGCCAATACCTGGAAAAGTGGTAACAATCAATTAGTGGTCAAGTTCGGCAACATGGTGCAGTTTCCATGGTATGGATTGGGCGTCAATGGGTCGCCTGATGATTTGTTTGTGAGCTCCAAAGACAGCAAACTGAGTTTGGCTAACGGCTGGTATCTGATGCCGTCTTTTGCAGAATCTCATACTTATATCCACAGCAGCAATAACGTAGGAACCACGATTTATAACGGCATGATTGCCCCGTTGGCACCCTTTGCTATTCGCGGCTCCCTGTGGTATCAAGGCGAGTCAAACGCAGGGCGGGCGTATCAGTATCGTCAAACGTTCCCGTTGATGATCAATGATTGGCGGCAACGTTGGGGCGATGAATTTTCCTTTTATTTTGTCCAATTGGCCAATTATGGCGGGTATCAAAACAGCAACCAAGGCAGTAATTGGGCCGAACTTCGTGAAGCGCAAACCATGACGTTGAGTCTTCCCAAAACGGGGATGGCCGTCATTACCGACATCGGAAATCCCAAAGATATTCACCCCACCAACAAACAGGACGTGGGGCATCGTTTGGCATTGAATGCTCTTAAATTTGATTTCGAGCAGGAAGTGTTGCATTCGGGACCTATGTACAAATCAGTTGAATTTGAGGAAGATAGAGCCATGATTACGTTTGATTTTGCAGGGGAAGGATTGATGGCACAAGATAAATTTGGCTACGTTAAAGGGTTTGAAATTGCGGGCGAGGACAAAGTGTTTTACTACGCCAAGGCCGAAATTATTGGGTACAAAGTAGAAGTGTATCACCCGAAAGGTCAAAAACCCGTGGCAGTGCGCTACGCATGGGCCGACTCTCCCGATGATGCCAATTTATTCAACAGCGACGGACTTCCAGCCAGCCCTTTTCGCACCGATGATTGGAAAGGAAAAACGGTTGGGCAAAAGTTTGAGTAAAATTATTAACCGCATAAAAATCTATGACTTACGTACCCCATCACGCTCGCTATGAGCGCATGACCTACCGCCGTTGCGGCAAAAGTGGACTCAAATTGCCCGCGATTTCGCTGGGCTTATGGCATAATTTCGGAGGTGTCGATGTGTTTGAAAACTACCGCGCTATCCTTCGTACCGCTTTTGACGCGGGCATTACCCATTTCGATTTAGCCAACAACTACGGTCCGCCGCCGGGCTCAGCTGAAGAAAATTTGGGACTATTGCTCAAAAAAGACTTCGCGGCGTATCGCGACGAACTCATTATTTCCTCCAAAGCGGGTTATCTGATGTGGCCTGGGCCGTATGGTGAATGGGGCTCGCGGAAATACGTCATGGCAAGCTGCGACCAAAGTCTCAAACGCATGGGCTTGGATTACGTGGATATTTTTTATTCGCACCGACCTGACCCTAACACACCATTGGAAGAAACAATGGGTGCTTTGGACAGCATTGTACGTCAAGGGAAGGCGCTGTACGTGGGTATTTCAAACTATTCAGCCGAAGATTCGGCCAAAGCCATTCAGATTTTAAAGGAATTGGGAACGCCATGTCTCATTCATCAACCCAAATATTCGATGTTTGAACGGTGGGTAGAAGGCGGTCTGATGGATGTGTTGGGAGAAACGGGCGTTGGATGTATTCCTTTTTCACCGTTGGCGCAAGGCCTTCTGACCGATAAATACCTGAAAGGAATCCCGAGTGACTCACGGGCGGCCAAAGAACACGGCTTTCTGAAAACGAGCCAAATTACCCCTGAAACGCTTCAAAAAATCGAAAAACTCAATGCGTTGGCCGTCGAACGCGGACAGACATTGGCTCAAATGGCGTTGGCGTGGTTGCTGAAAGATGAGCGTGTTACGTCCGTACTGATTGGAGCAAGCCGGGTTTCTCAATTACATGATTCATTGAAATGCCTTGATAATCAATTTTTCAGTCTGGAAGAGCTCTCGAAAATTGAGGAGATTTTGAACATGAATAGCCCCATGCTTTAGGGTAAAATGAATAGTGGGGTAAAATGAATAGCCCCATGCTTTAGCGTGGGGTAGGGGTAGAAAATAAATAGTGTAAGAGGATGACTAAAAAGGATGTGTTTTTATACCTGTTTATGTGGTTACTTGCGAATGCGGGCAGTGCCCAAATTGACAAAAACGCTACCAAAGAAACCAAAGCATTGTATCGTTTCCTGAAAAAAACGTCAAAAAAGCACATTCTTTTCGGTCACCAACACGCCACCGAATACGGCCACGGTTGGGCAGGTGAAAAGGATCGCTCGGATGTGAAATCAGTAACCGGTTCGCACCCCGCCGTAATTGGCGTAGATTTCAGCGGTTTTTCGGGCAGACCCAAAGCGGTGATTGACCAAACGGTTGCGGCATTGAAAAAGAATGTAGTGGACACCTACAACCGAGGAGGCATCACGACGGTGGCGTGGCATTTTTCCAATCCTGCTTCCAAAGGAGGATTTTATTGGATAGATACGGTATCAGCACCTGCCATTTCCCTGATAAAACCGGGAGGCTCGCATCACGAAAAGTACAAAGAGATTTTACGTACGGTCGGCGATTTTGCAAAGTCTGTACAGGGAAATGACGGCACGTTGGCTCCGATGATTTTTCGTCCTTTTCACGAGTTTGACGGCGGTTGGTTCTGGTGGGGAAAACCGCATTGCAGTCGCGAAGATTTTATCGCTGTTTGGCAGTTTACGGTTTTGTATTTGCGCGACAGTCTGGGTGTTCATAATTTCATTTATACCTTTTCTCCCGACAATAAATTTACAACCGAAGAAGAGTTTTTGGAGCGCTACCCGGGCGATGAGTGGGTAGACATGGTGGGAATGGACAACTACGGAGATTTTGGCAGAGATGGGAAATACAATGTAGAAGCGGGTATTAAAAAACTGAAAATTGTGTCGGATTACGCCCAAAAAGCCAACAAATTAGCGGCCTTTACCGAAACGGGATTGGAATCCATTCCCAACTCGACTTGGTGGACCGAAACGCTTTTGAAAGCCCTCAAAGCCGAAAAAATGAGACTGTCGTATGTATTGGTGTGGCGCAATGACATTCGCAGTCCCACGCATTACTATGCGCCCTTTCCTGGCCATACGAGCGTGCCTGATTTCCTGAGTTTTTACAATGACCCTTATACTTTGTTTGAAAAAGAGTTGAAGAACGTATACAAAAAACGATTCTTAGGCATCTTCTGAATCCATGAAAAAACTCATTCTCTCGTTATTTTTGGCACCTTTTGCTGCCTTGGCGCAACAAACTCCTGCCGTGATTCCACTATGGGAAAAAGGCGCGCCCGGTTTTGAAAACCGCAGAAATGAACCCGAACAGGCCAAAGATTGGTGGGTGAAAAACATTCATAATCCGTCGATAACGGTCTATTTGCCCCCTAAAGACAAAGCCAACGGGACGGCGGTCATCGTTTGTCCGGGCGGCGGGCATAATCAATTGGTGATAACGTCGGAAGGGAAAGACGCAGCTGAATACCTGAACAGCATTGGAGTAACGGCATTTGTGCTCAAATATCGTTTGACGCGGGAACCTAATTCGCCTTATAAGTTAGAAACGCACGTTCGGGAAGATGCGCACCGAGCCATTCGTTTGGTGCGAAACCGCGCTTCCGAATGGGGTATAGATACCAGTCGCGTTGGGATGTTGGGCTTTTCAGCCGGTGGAGAAACGGTGGCGTTGGTTGCTTACGTTAGCGGAAAAGGCGCCCCTACAGCCCCTGATGCCATTGACCGATTGAGCGGAAAACCCAGTTTTCAGATGTTGATCTATCCCGGACCATTGTATATTCCGGGTACGGTGCCAAGCGATGCACCACCTGCGTTTGCTTTAGTCGCTAACGAAGATCCCTGCTGTGCAGGTCCGGTCGTGGATTTGTTACGCAAATACCGGGAAGCGAAGGTGCCCATTGAAGTGCATATTTATGCGAAAGGAAATCACGGATTTAATATGGGCAAGCGTACCCCCCTCAAAACCCTGCAAACGTGGCCGCAGCGAATGGCTGATTGGATGTTGGATGCGGGATACTTGGAAAACAAGTCAAAATAATAAAAGAGATAATTTCTCGAACTTCGGCGAGGCTCCAAGCCTCGCCGAAGTTGCTTTTCGCAAAGCCACAATGAAATTACTCGCCGATATTTTTTTTATAAGTTTTTAAGGCCATTTTTATGATTAAAAAATACAGCGTACGCAACCGATATGGATAATTAGCCGTACATACTGTTTTTAATAGATGGTTCCTCTATACCTTAAAACTTCATGAACAACTATTGCGATGAGATACTCAAAGTGTTGATCTATTATGAAATGTTTCAGTATCCACTTACCAAAAACGAATTGTTTGAGAGAAGCAAATTGAGCAGAGAAGAAATAGAAAGCGGTGTAGAAGAATTGCTGACTGCCAAAAAAATTTTCCGGTTTGGTGCATTTTATAGTTTACAGAATAACCCTTCCATTGAAGAGCATCGTATAAAAAGAAATCAATTAGCGCAGAAGTCTATCCCTAAAGCCCGATTTATTGCTAAAATCGTGGCCAATTTCCCGTATATCAGAGGGCTGTTTTTGTCGGGGTCTATTTCCAAAGACTGCATGGACGAAAACAGCGATATAGATTTTTTCATCGTTGCGGCCCCAAATCGCCTATGGATTGCGCGTTTGGCCTGCATAGTATTCAAAAAGATTTTTTTGCTGAACAGCACCAAGTTTTTTTGTTTCAACTACATCATTGACAGCGAGCATTTGAAATTTGAAGACCACAGCCTTTTTATCGCAACTGAAATTTCAACTTTAATTCCTGTCTACGGGGAAGAATACTATACCGCAATCCTCGATAAAAATGGTTGGATAACCGATTTTTCCCCAAACTTTCCTAAGAGAAAAATGATAGAAAAGGCTAAAAGTCAGCCATTTATTCAAAGGATGGCTGAAAGCTTTTTTAATAATTCATTTGGAGATTGGTTGGACAATTGGTTGTTGAATAAAACGGTTGAAATCAATAAAAAGAGGCATGACCCGAAGCTTTTTAATAATCCGAAGTATTACCTTAACTTTCAAAAACACGTAGCCAAATCTCACACCACTGACAATTATCCAACTATTTTGAAAGTGTATAGAGAAAGAATTCAGGAATACACCCAAAAATGCACGGCCGGACAAAATGCCTGATTCAAAAAAAATACTGTTTACGCATTCTTACTTTTACCGACTTGACCCCAAGCAGTGGAAGGCTCAACAGCCGTATCCCCCCTACAACACGATTTTGGCGGCGAGTATGATGGAGAAAGAAGGGTTTGAGGTCGCCTTGTTTGACAGTAACCTTAAGCGCAGCCCGCTTGAAATTGAGCCTTATTTGCAAAAAGAGCAGCCCACTTACTTGGTGATTTATGATGATTCGTTCAATTATCTCTCAAAAATGTGCCTGACCGCGATGCGATATGCCTGTTTTGAGATGATTCAATTGGGAAAACAATACGGTTGTGTCGTGATTGTCAGCAGTTCGGACGCAACCGATCATTTTGACAAATACTTAGATGCCGGTGCTGATTTTGTACTGTTGGGCGAAGCAGAACTGACGCTCAAAGAATTGATAAAAAGCAGTGAGCAAAAGCTGTCATTTGAGACGATTGACGGGATGGTTTTTCGGGTAAATGACGAAACCGTTAAAACCAAGAAACGAACGATTTTAACGAGCCTTGATTTGCTGCCCATGCCGGCGTGGGATTTGGTTAAAATTGGTGATTATCAACAAATTTGGCAAAAAAGGCATGGGTATTTTTCGTTGAATATTGCCACTACTCGAGGGTGTCCCTACAAGTGCAATTGGTGCGCAAAGCCCATTTATGGTAATCGTTACAATAGCCGATCGCCTCAAAAAGTAGCCGACGAAATTGCGTTTTTAATGAAAACCTATCAAGTCAATCATTTTTGGATTTGTGATGATATTTTTGGGCTGAAACCAGGTTGGGTGAAGCAATTTAAGGCAAGTTTGGAGGAGAAAAAGGTGAAACCCAAATTGAAGATTCAGTCTCGGGCAGACTTGTTGTTGAAAGAAGATACGATTCAGGATTTGGTGGAGGTGGGACTGGACGAAGTTTGGATGGGGGCGGAAAGCGGTTCCCAAAAAATCTTGGATGCCATGGATAAAGGAATCACGACGCTGGAAATTGAGAAATCAACCCAATTACTGAAGCAAAAAGGGGTAAAAGTGGCTTTTTTTCTGCAATACGGGTATCTTGGTGAGCATTGGGAAGATATTGAGAAAACACTTTCGATGGTCAAACAACTCTTGCCTAGTGACTTGGGAATTTCGGTATCGTATCCTTTACCGGGTACTGGATTTCACGAAAAAGTAAAGGCAGAGTTGCAAACCAAGCAAAATTGGGAACATTCAAATGACTTGGCGATGATGTACCAAGCGACGTTCTCGCCCGAGTTTTATCGGCAGTTACATCAGCATACACACCGGGTTTATCAGAAAGAAAAACTTTTAAAAAACTTTCAGAATCTCTCCACAAAGTCACTGATAAAATTGTCGTATTTATGGTTTAGAGAGAAAATTAGTTACCGAAAACTAATAGGATTACGAAGTGAGGCATTATGAAAAAAAGCACTTTAACACTACTTACTGTAAGCTATTTATTGCTACCCAATCTTATCTTTTTGGGTGGTTGGATAAAACCATATTGGGCTATTCCAGCGGTTGGGGTGTTATTGTTTTGTTTTTGGAAGACATTTATCATAAAAGTAATAGCGACTGATTCTGAAAGAATAGTAATCAAACACGGATTGATTTTGTTGCTATTAGCAGTGTTTTTTACTTTCATTTCGGGTATTGGCGAATATATGCCACAACATGGCGATATGTATGCTCACAATTTACTTTTCTATGATTTGATTACACAGAACTGGGCGGTTACTTATCAAAATCAAGTGTTTAAGAATCCATATTTGTGTTATTACATTGCCTATTATTTACCTACGGCCTTTTTTGCAAAAAGCTTAGGTATCGAATATGCCAATGAAGTTTCATTTGTTTGGGGCTTATTGGGTATGTTTTTAATTTTTTCTTGGCTCTATTGGCTGGGTGGAAAATACAAATGGTGGGTTTGTGCTGGTTTTGTGTTTTTGGGGGGGCTTTATTTTTTAACTCATTTTACACAAGTTCAAGATACTTTTCTAAATGTTTTTCGCAGCGTTCCTATAAAAAGCCACATTGCAATTACTGACGTCTCCACGGGTATTTTTTCAAATGGGATCTCCGATACTCGAATTACCTATTCTTCCCAAATTATTCAATTAATGGCTGCACCTTCACAAGCCATAGGAGGTTGGCTGGCAACAGTTTTGCTATTGTATTGGGCAAAAACCAAGCAATTTAAAGGGTTTTTCTTCGTTGGGGCTTGCACCTTGTTATGGTCACCTTTTGTATTTATAGGTTTACTTCCCCTGGGTATTTATGTATTGTTTCAGTCAAAATTTGCAATTTTTCGCTCTTCGATTGAGTTTTTGGGTATTATTATACTTTTATTTTTTGTAGGCTTTTATTTTCAGGGGCATCTGCAACACGGCTTTAATGGCTGGATTTTTGAAGCGCTTATTACCCCAAAAGATATAGCTAAATATCTTTACTTTGAGCTATGCCAAGTTGGATTTTATGCACTTATTGTCTATTGGTTAAATAGTGAATATAAGCTTTTAGCTGAATGGAAATCGCTGTTTTATCTATCCGTTTTTACCTATTTGGTATTGAGTTTTTATCATTTTGGTTCCGTAAATGATTGGGTTATACGCACAGCTATTCCAGCAAATGCCATTGTGAATGTGGTTTTGTTGATAATACTTGGAAAACTCGTTGAAAAACGAATCTTCAATTTCAAATCAGCCATTTTTATCTTATTTATTGCCATGGGAATGTATGCCACAACCATCACATTGGCACATTTTGTACAGGTTTTTGGTAAAGAAGATTCTTACAGGAAATTTCGTTCTATATTAAATGCAACTCAAGATAGAAAAATTAAAAATCTCGGGGATAATCAAGGAGGGGAATATCCACTAAATGTAGAGTTCTGGCTGGGAGAAAAAAAATCTTTTTTCGGAAAATATTTAATGAAGTGAAAGCTGCTTTTGACCATATTGCCCAACATTATGATGGTGATTTTACGAATACCCTTGTAGGTAAGTCTCAACGGAAATTAGTTTGGCAGCATCTTGAAAAATTAGTAAACTCTGAGAAAAACCTAAAGATTTTAGAGCTTAATTGTGGTACGGGAGAAGACGCGATTTGGTTAGCCCAAAAAGGACATGACGTTTGGGCAACTGATATTTCAGAGGAAATGATTATTTGTGTCAACAACAAGGCTAATCAGTATGATTTAGCGGGTAGCGTAAATACTAAAGCATCTAATATTCAGGAGATTAGTGAAGTTTTTAAAGGGAAAGAGTTTGACTTGGTTTTCTCAAATTTTGGTGGCTTAAATTGCTTGTTACCCGAAGAAATAGCCCATTTTTTTCAAGTACAACTACCTAATTTGCTAAAACCTAACGGCCGATTTGTAGGCGTAATTATGCCTCAATTTTCATTGTTTGAAAGCACTTATTTCTTTTTGAGTTTACAGTGGAGAAAAATTTTTAGAAGGTTATCAAGAAAAGGAATTGAAGCTAAATTGAATGAAAATATCTCTGTCATAACTTGGTATTATTCAACAAAAAAGGTTCAAAAATATTTATCAAACAATTTACAAATTATACACCAACAACCCATTGGATTCTTCTTACCCCCTTCCTATTTGAATTCTTCTCTTGAGAAAAGACTAAAGTGGTTTAAACAAATGGAAGAATGGGAACAATGGGCCATAGATATGCCTTTTTTAGCCAATTTTTCCGACCATTATTTGATAGAAATTATAAGAAAATGATACTATTGACCCATGCCTATTTTTTGGCAGACGACGCTAAAGAACAACAAATTATGAAGCCCTATCCTCCGTTGGGTATTCTGTATTTGTCTGGCTATCTCAAAGAAAACAACATTATCCATGAGGTTTTTGACACCACTTTTTCTACAAAAAACGAATTTTATAATAATCTTTTACAAAAAAAGCCTTCTTACTTAGCTGTTTATATTAACTTGATGACGAAGTTGAACGTTTTGGAAATGATTCAATTTGTCAAGAATAGTCCTGAATTAAGTGAGACAAAAATTATTTTAGGAGGACCTGATGTTCGATACAATACCGATAATTTACTGAATTACGGGGCGGATTTTTTGGTAATAGGAGAAGGTGAAGAAACATTTTTAGAAATTGTTAAAAATGAATCTGATTTTCAATCTATTGATGGTTTGGCTTATAAAGATAAGTCAGGTAAAGTATGTGTCAATAAAGAACGAACCTTACGTAAAAACTTAGAACATTTACCGTTTCCTAATCGAAAATCTATTGATTTAAACCTCTATTTAAATGCTTGGAAAAAGTATCATAGCGAAAGCTCAATGACAATTTCGACCATGCGGGGCTGCCCCTATACTTGTCATTGGTGTAGCCGTGGAGTATATGGATTAAGTTATAGAAGAAATTCGCCCCAAAAAGTAGTCGAAGAAATTATGTGGATTCAGACTAATTATGAAGTGGATAATTTTTGGTTTGTGGACGATGTTTTTACAATCAGTCATCGTTGGCTTGAAAATTTTGGAGAAGAGTTAGAAAAAAATCAAGTAAAAATCCGATTTGAGTGCATCACTCGTGCCGACCGTCTAAACGAAAATGTTATACTTTTACTTAAAAAAATAGGTTGTTTTCGAGTTTGGATTGGAGCGGAAAGCGGTTCTCAAAAAATAATTGACTTGATGGATAGACGTGTTAAAGTGGAACAGGTACAAGAAATGATTCAACTGTCTCAAAAATCAGGAATTGAAGCAGGTACGT
Organism: Runella sp.; assembly: GCF_027484545.1. Lineage (GTDB taxonomy): Bacteria > Bacteroidota > Bacteroidia > Cytophagales > Spirosomataceae > Runella. Next base: position 25,508 of record NZ_JAIXST010000228.1, read on the forward strand.
TTATCATGCTGGGATACCCTGATGAAACAGAAAAAGATATTCATCAAACACTGGCACATTTAAAAAAGGCAAACCCATCTCAGTTCACTATTACGCTTACTTATCCTATAAAAGGTACAGAACTGTACGAAGAAGTAGAGACTTTCAGTACTGCCAACGAACTTGATTGGGCAAAAACTACTGACCGTGATGTAGATTTTAAAAGAACATATTCTCGCAAATATTACGGCTATGCTATTCAATGGATTGTAAGTGAAATGGCTTTTTTTCAACAACAAAAATGGCAATTTAAAGTAAAATCTATAAAAGCACGTATTGGAATGGCTTTAAATAAGTAGAGTCCAGATAGACTCTAATAGGTGTTTTATTCAAGAAAAAAATAGGCAATGAGGTTATCAAAATTTGCTCGAAAACTACTTGGTAAATGGGTGTTAATTCCTTTTTTTCAAAATTATTTATCTCAGGAAAGAAAAGTAAAAGTAGGGGATATGTCTTTAAAAGTCCCCGTGGGCGTATTTCATCCTACTTTATTTTTAAGTACTAAGTTTTTGTTAGAATACATTAAAATACAGGAGTTTAAAGATAAAAAGATGCTGGAGTTAGGGGCAGGGTCGGGACTTTTGTCGATTGAAATGGCAAAACGAGGAGCTACGGTTATGGCTTCCGATATTAGTTTAAAAGCTTGTCAAGCTGTACAAGAAAATGCGTTGCAAAATGGTGTAGTCATTGAAATAATTCATTCCGATTTATTTGCTGATTTTGAAAAAAAAACGTTTGATTTTATTTTAATTAACCCCCCTTATTATCCGAAAAATCCAGAAACTGAGGCCGACCAAGCGTGGTTTTGTGGCGAAAATTTCGAATATTTTCAAAAATTATTTCATCAATTGAGGCATTTTTTAGCTAATAATGGAAAAGCAATTATGGTACTTTCCGAAGATTGTGATATTTTGAAAATCAGTCAGTTAGCAGCTCAGTTTGGCTATTTGTGGAAGCAGGTTGCCCAAAAGAAAAGCTGGGGTGAGTGGAATTATCTGTTTGAAATAACAATTTAGGTTATCGTTGAAGAAAATGATAAAAGAAAGACTACAATCCCTCAACCGAAGTTTATACCCAAGACACAATTTTTTTGCGCCTCAATGGATTGTATTGGGGGTCAACAATATTTGTAATTTGCACTGTAAAATGTGCGATGTAGGGACCGAAAGTCTTGATACAACTTTTGCCCAAAACTTGGTTGGGACTCAGCCTCTCAATATGCCTTTGGACTTATTGAAAAAAATTATTGACCAAACGGCTGCTTATTTTCCGAAAGCCAAACTTGGGTATGCCTTTACTGAGCCTCTCATTTACCCACATTTGATTGAATCGTTGGTTTATGCCAAACAAAAAGGGCTTTATACGACCATTACTACCAATGCGCTGACCCTCAAACAAAAAGCTGGAAAATTGATAGAAGCAGGGTTAGACGAAATTTTCATTTCATTGGATGGAACATCTGAAATACATAATGAAATTAGAGGAAATAAAAAGTCTTTTGAAAAGGCAGTGGAAGGTATCGAGGCCCTTAATGCCTATCCCAATAGCCCCAAAATAACCATTGTTTATGCTATTACGGAGTGGAATATTGAGTGTATGATTCCCTTTTTAGATTTCTTTAAAAATTATAAAATAGCCAGAATCGGTTTTATGCACACGCAGTTTACTGAAAATGAGGTAGCTCAAATTCACAATACCAAATACGGTGATATATACCAAGCGACTATCAGTAATGTGCAGGAATTGGATTTTACAAAAATGGATTTGAAAAAGCTCTTAGAAAATATCCAAACGATAAAAAAACAGAGCTATCCTTTTGAAGTTTTTTTTAGCCCTGAAATGGCATCAGAAAAGGAATTGGAGTTGTATTATTTTCAGCCTGAGAAGATTTTAGGAAAACATTGCCACGATGTGTTTAGCAATATGATGATAAAATCGAATGGTAGCGTGATTCCTTCCCACGGGCGATGTTTTAACCTAACTGTTGGAAATCTTTACGAAGATTCTCTTGAAAATATCTGGAACTCCGCAACTTTTAGTAAACTCCGAACCGACATTATGAAAGCGGGTGGTTATTTTGACGCGTGCAGCAGGTGTTGTAGTGGATTTAATGGTTACACAGCAAAACAACAAAATGGATAAGCGCGATTTAGGGGCGAACAAAATTATCATTTTCAACCCACTGGTTACCAAACAAAAAGCCCGAATTCCTTTGACCATTTTGCAAGTGGCCGCTTCTATCTATGGTAAATTCGAGTTTGTGTTGGTGGATGGAAACCGTGAAGAAGACGCTTGGCAGACTATCCAAAATTACTTGGATTCGGGTGAATTTAAGTACTTTGCCTGTACTGTAATGCCTGGTCCGCAATTGCGGCAGGCAATTCCTTTTACTAAAAAGATAAGAGAAGAATACCCCAATATCATCACCATTTGGGGTGGGTATTTTGCGTCCAATCAATACAAAGTTTCGATAGAATCAGGCTATGTAGATTATATTGTGAATGGGATTGGAGATGTTGCTTTTCCAGCGTTGTTGGAAGCATTGGAAGCGGAAAGCGGGACGGTTATCGTTCAACAGGTCGGAATTACAAATTACGACCAACAAATAAACTCCCTTCCTCTACTTGGAGGAAGGGTCGGGGATAGAGGCTTACATAAAATCAATAACCTGATTTTTAAAGAGAACGGCAAGATTGTTAAAACCCATAAAATCACTGCGATTGACATGGATTTATTACCCAAGTTGCCGTTTGCAGAGCTTGAAAAGTTTTATCCCGTTCCGTCTTATTTTGGCAAAACCCACCTTGGTAAAAAGACCGCTATGTACCACAGCAGTTTTGGTTGTCCGTTTACCTGTTCGTTTTGCGGCATTGTTCCCATTTTTGAGGCTCGTTGGAAAGGGGCGTCTGCCGAACGAATTTACGATGACATCAAATATTTGAAGGAAAAGTACGCCACAGATGCGGTTGAGTTTGCCGACAATAACTTTTTTGTGTCCGAAAAACGAATTCAGGCTTTTTCTGAACTTGTTAAAAACGACTCAATTTCATGGTGGGGTGAAGCTCGAATCGACACCCTTGATAAATTCTCGGACGATACCCTTGCTCTGATGCGGGCGGCGGGCTGCAAAATGATTTTCTTGGGTGCTGAAACCGGCAATGAAGATACCCTCAAGGCGATTGACAAAGGCGGTACTCAAAATGCTGGTCAGATGATTCGATTCGCGGAACGTTTACGACGCTTTGACATTATCCCTGAGTATTCATTTGTGTTGGGTTTTCCTGCCGAAACTCCCGAAAAAGTGATGGCAATGATTGACGAGGACATTGAGTTTATCAAAAAAGTAAAGAAGGCCAATCCTGATACGGAGATAATCATTTATTTGTACAGCCCCGTTTTGACGGAAGGCAGTGAATTGTTTGAGAAAGTAAAAGCAACGGGTTTTCGTTTTCCCGAGAAATTGGAAGATTGGCTGGAACAGGAATGGAGAGGGTTTGATTTACGAAAAAATCCCTTGACTCCTTGGCTTACTTCTGCCATGATTGACAAAATTCAAAACTTTGAGGTGGTCTTAAATGCGCGTTATCCTACTGCACAAGATGTAAAACTGACTCGTTTTCAGCGAAAAGCCATTTCGACACTCGCTGAAGCAAGGTACAAAACCAATTTTTTTCATTTTCCGTACGAACTCAAATTTTTGCAACGTTTTTGGCTCAAATACCGCCAACCCGAAACGGAAGGTGCCGAAATGATTTGATGCAATGGCCCAGAAAACCAACCGCTATGAATAGTCGCCCAAAAGTAGTCCTTTATAATCCTAAAGCTGAATACTATACCATGCCATTGGCGTTGGTGGCCATAGGTTCTTATTTAGACAGCAGCCGTTTTGAAGTGATTATCATTGATGGACGCTTGGAGAAAGACCCGTTGATCAAGATTCGAGAGGCATTGAGCCAAAACGCGCTTTGTTTTGCAACCACAGTACTCACGGGAAGTATCATAAAAGATGCCTTAGAAGTGTCGAGAGCAGTTAAAAGCCAATTTCCAGAGGTTCCTGTTGTTTGGGGAGGGTGGCATGCTTCTTTGTTTCCAACCGAAACGTTGCAAGATGCGAGTGTTGATATTGTGGTACGGGGGCAAGGAGAAATTGTCTTTGCCGAACTGCTCGAAAGACTCCAAATAAAATCCCCGCTCCAAGGACTGCAAGGGATTTCGTACAAAGAAGAGGGGAAAATCCATGCCAATCCGGAACGAAGTATGGTTGACATCAACGCGTTTCCTGCCTTTAATTATGACCTGATAGCCGTTGAGAAATACATGCAGTTGAGTGGACGAAAACAACTTGATTATATATCATCTCAAGGCTGCCGTTTTAGGTGTACTTTTTGTGCCGACCCTTTTGTGTTCAACAGGGGCTGGTATGGCTATAGCCCCAAACGAATCGGTGACGAAATCGAACAGCTTTGGAAAAAATATGGCTTTAATCACGTTCATTTTCAGGACGAAACCTATTTTACCAATAAAAAAAGGGTAGCGGAGGTAGCGCAGGAGTTCATCCGCCGCCAATTACCCATCACTTGGTTTGGGACGATGCGTGCTGACCAAGGGTATAGATTAGACGACGAAATTTGGGCGTTGTGTAAAAAATCGGGCTTGGAACGCGTAATGATTGGGGTAGAAGCAGGCTCGCAGGAAATGCTCGATTGGATGAAAAAAGACATTAAGATTGAACAGGTATTTGACTGTGCCAAGAAATGCCTCAAGTATGATATCGGCATCAATTTTAGTGTGATTGTGGGTTTTCCCGACGAAACCGAAGCGAGTATTAACGAGTCGTTGCACGTAGCCAAAGAGTTGAGAAAAATGAGCGCGAAGTTTCAGGTATCTATTTTTTATTTCAAGCCTTATCCGGGCAATGAAATTGCTGATTTGCTGACCCAAAGAGGGTATGAATTTCCCAAAAACTTGGAAGGTTGGGCCGATTTTGACTATGTAGGGGCAATAAACAGCGATTGGATTGCTGATAAAAAAGTGCAGGAAATAGAAGGATTCAAGTTTTATCAGCAATTGGCATGGTCAAAACCAACACCGCTTAAATATGTAGTTCAAAAAATTGCGCAATGGCGATGCGAATATAAAATGTACCAGTTTCCAATCGAAAAAAAATTAATTAACTGGCTAAAACCAAGGGTAGAAATGAGTTAATTGCTCGCTGTCAGCAGTGTCCGGTATAAATCTTCATACTTTCGGCTTTGAGCTGCTAAATCATTTTTCTTACTCCATGCAATTCCTTTGTTTCTTAATGCTTCCTGTTTCTCCCGGTCATTGAGTAAATGAAGAACTTTTTGAGCCAGCTCTTCTGCATCCCCTACGGCAGCAACGGTAGTGATTTCGTCTTCCAAATCCGCAATAATGCCAACTCTTGTTCCGCACACTAATACTCCGCACGCCAAAGCCTCATTGACCGCCATGGTTTGCGATTCTGAATAAGAAGTATGCAGTAAAATATGGGCTTGGGCATAAAAAGCCGGTAAATAATAATGAGAAATGCGGGGTAGAAAGGTGATTTTGTCAGCAAGTCCCAACTCCAAAGCCAGTTTTTGGATTCGGCCATTGAGCGTATCTACTCCAATAATTGTAAGGTGGGCCTTTACCTGCTTGGTAATCAGTTGAAAAGCAGCAAGCAGCATAGGTTGATTTTTGACCAAATTCAGGTCAGCAATGTGTAAGAATTTATAGGGCTCGCTCAGTGATTTGGGAGTGGGAACAAAGAGAGAAGTGTCAATTCCGAAAGATATGGTATGGTGTTTTTTGGAGTTGGGCAGATTGGTTTGGATTTGATCCGCCGCTGTTTTGGTAAGAATCACTAATTCATCACAATGATTGAGGGTAAAACCCAGAAAAGGGCGGAGATGTTTATGACTCCAAAGTCCATAGTTAATTTCAGGAATGCTGAGGTATTCACCGCCCAAGAGGGTAACAAGCGACTTCTTTTTGACAATTTTACTTTGAACAACGGCTAACAAACCCGCAGGAAAGGCCCCAAAACCATGAATAACCTGAAATGGACGAAAAAGATGATGCCATAGGATTTTGAAAAATAACCAAAACAGTCGTAACCAGGCATTTTGAAGATGGGTAAATTGAATATCAATGACTTGAAAAGGAAGTTTTACTTTATAGGAGTCGGTTTTTACCAAAGAGAAAACAATAAGGTCGAAGGTAGAAGCTAACGATGAAAGTAATTGGGTAATGACGGCATCGCCCTCTGAAAAATGACCCGTAGCAATACCTCCGTTGATAATAATGGCGATTCGTTTTTTTGGAGAAGTCATGCCGTAATTGCGTGAACTAACTTTTAATTTCTTTTTCTATACCAGAGGCAATTGCCTGAAATGACAAATCTTTGTTGAATTTATCAATTACCTTTTTTATAAAAGACGCTTTGTCAATTGTAGGAAGTTTCATTAAAACTCTATACAGACCTTCAGCATCTCCTGGTGTGAACAAAAAACCACATTTGCCTTCATCGGTCATTTTTTTGAAGGATGGAATATTACTTACAATGGGAATGCACCCGCAGGCCATGGCTTCGCAAAGTGAAAACCCACTGCCTTCTCTGGAAGATCCTAATAGAAAAAAATCGGCGGCACAATAATACTTTTCCAGTTCTTTATAAGGTAAACGCCCCAACAAGATAACTTGTTGATGTAAGGAATTGCTTTCAATAAATTCTTTAACTTCATTAATAAGTTCTGAAGAGTTAAAAACCATGTATAAATAAGAGGTTGGATTTACTTGACTGTATTTTTCAAATGCAGTCAAGATTGTTAGAGGGTCTTTATTCTTGTTTAAACTACCGCACCATAAAAATAAAGTGTCGCCTTCAAAGTGCAGTTCTTTCTTACTGTCAAATTTATTTCTGTAAGTAAAAAGGGTTGAACCCTCCATTATTTCACGTATTTTTTTTTGAGAATCGAATACTTTTCTTTGTATCCAAATAGGAGCTTGTTCAAATGAAACTAAAAAATAAATGTCTATGCATTTTGCGGCAATTTTTTGAATAATAAGTTTAGGGTATCGAAATGGAAGCTCTGCGTGATTTTGAACTATTATTTTTGTTTTCTTGCCAACAAATAAACGTAATATAATTATTTGCCAGGCAAACATAAAGCTGTGGATAAATATTGCAGTGGGTTTGTGCTTTTTTAGTTTGTAAAATAAACTCAAATGCATATTCCATTTTTTATTTTTCCCTTTTATGAACTCATATTTTATCCCATCTTTTTCAAATTTCTTATTAATGCCACAATACTTTATGACTTTTTTTTCAATTTCATTATCTATAAAACGCAAATATGGTAAACTGTGAACTTGTGAATTTATTATTTCTTCCACATCGGTTTCGCCTTCTAAACTATACAGTGTTAAGTCTATAAATTTTAGTTTTTTCATCCTTAAAATAATAATTTTATGTTATGAGTTCATGCCTAAATAATCAAACAATTCTCGCCAATCTTTGGCAAAAGGATACGTTGGAATAATGGCTTCATTTTTGTCATATTCCAATCTGTTTTTGATAAACTTATCCAAATTATTAGCCAGTGAATCAGGTGAGTTAGGGTTGAAAAATTTTATTTTGTTGTAGTTTCCTGCCGTTTCCCTTGCATAAGGAAAATCTATGGCGAAAATAGGCTTTTGGAAAGTCATTCCTTCCGAAATACCCATTCCCCAGGTTTCGGTTTTTGAGGAGAAAATAACCGCATCCGATTGTTTATAAAACTCAAAAACCTGTTTCCTGCTCAGTTCCCCTACAAATTTAATCTGTTTTATGTGCCCGTACTCTTTGTAAATACTTTGGGCATATTTGTTTTCAGTACCCGAAAAAGTAAAAACCATTTCAAAATTTGAAATATTTTCGGATAGTAAAATTTTAACAGCTTCCGTAATCAGCTCGAAATTTTTGAAAACACGAGGAATGGAAGGGTAAAAAAAAGTAAAGTGGTTTTTATTAGGTTTAATTTCTTCTTTTAAGTCACCAGTCAAGGCTGTAATTTTTGGATAAGCAACGAGTACATTATTTATTTCGAAAAGTTGTTCAAATTCTTCTTTTAGCCACTGTTGCTGAACAATCACAAATTTATTTTTTCGTATGTTGATTTGATAAATGTATTTAAAAATAAAGTGGTAAATGGCCAAAACTGGGTCGAATTGTGCGTCTTTTCGGGTGATTTTATAGAATGGAGCTAAATTGTGACAATAAACGGCTTGGACAGGAGCGATAACTCGCGGAGTGGCATCGGCCAATGATAACCAAATGTCAGGCTTTATGTCCTTTGAGAGTTGGTAAAAATATACATACTCATAATACAATCTCCAATACCAATTGCTGCGTGCTTTCGGGAATTCTAAATACGTAATTCCTTCAATTCCAACCATGGATTTGTTGTAAACCAAAGCCGTAATTTCAATAGTATTCCCGTACATATCAATCATTTCCTGTAAGCAATCCTGAACAACGGAAAGTACACCACCACCGAACGAATTGATCGCAGAAACGACTATTTTTTGCTTCATTATTCCGTACTTAAACTTTTTGCTATGGTTGCTCATTTTGCTTCTGAATCAATTCATGATTTTGAAGCAATAACAGAGCAGGAACCAGAAATGATAATACGCACTTTTGCTGGTGCCGGTTGCTTGCCGAAAAGTTGAAATAACCGAAAATCTGCCTAAAAATCGGCTTTTTATGTGAAACGGCTCGTAAATACGTTGAAATTTATAAAAAAACGTGCGGGTAAAAACTAAGTTGCGTCTATGTGGATGGCTATTATTATGGCAGGAAAACTTGAAGTTTTATCCTGCCATGATAGATCTGTGATAAACCTAAAAGAACCCAGCTGTATTACTCTGGCCCCGCCGCGAGACGCGAGCTACTGCCGGAGCATCAAAAAGCAGGGTTAAAAATTTTACTGATTGAGTTTATATTTTCCGATGTAGGGAACAACGTCACCTCCGATGTACAGATATCCATTGTGTTCTTTCACTGCGCCCGTTTCAGGTGTGAATGTGCCGGTGGTATCAAAAAGAGCGTTGATTACTTTTCCTTCCTGTGAAATATTCAAAATCATACCAAACAATTCCTGTTTAGGTTGAAGGAAATTGGGTAAGGCATAGACCACTTTTTTCAGGGTAGGTTTTGGATGGATTTGGTCAAGTGCATCATTTCTTTTGGTAGAAAAACCTAACCAATAACTGCCATCCTCCCGTATCGAAATGCCATTGGGAAAGCCCGGAAGATTATCCATAAAAATATCGGTTTTCCCTGTTTGAGGCCCCTTTAACCAGTATCGCAGTATTCTGTACTTCTCAGTTTCGGTCATCAAAATATAGCTTTCATCTTTACTTAGTACTACACCGTTTCCAAAATAGGTTCCCTCAATTAAAGTTTTCACTTCGTGGTTTTTAGGGTCATAGCAATGCAAGCCGCCTGTAGGGCGCATTTCCATTATAATTTTTCGGCCATAATTGATGTTATAGGCTGATTCATGAGAGGTATTGGAAAAATAGATTTTACCGTCGGTCGCGATATCCAAACCATTGGGAATCAGGAAAGGTCTTCCTTTTTCGTCTTTATTCGCCAATAGTATTGCTGTTTTGTCGGAGTTGATGCTGATTAGACCGAGTTTATGACTTAGAGCGATCAAGTTTCCTCGGTTATCAAAATGGAGTCCCGCCACCCACGAATTGCTACTGAAGAAAACCTCTGCTTTGCCTGAAGTGTCAATTTTTAGAATTCTTCCGTCGCTAAAATCCTTTTCTCCGATGTGTACACCGCAATACATATTTCCTAAACTGTCAAAGACAATATCTTCTGGTCCATACCAGCTGTTAAGACCAATTTTTTGGATTGTACTTAGTTTTTCGTTTAGGGTCAATTCACCAGTAAATGTAGGTTTAACTTTGGGTTGCCATGCTAAAGGATGAATGGTGCAGGCATTGAATAGTAAACCCATTCCTGCTGCCATGATGATTGAAATAGAAGCGAAGAGTATTTTTTTTTGATGTTTTCATTCCCTTTAGTTGTTATGTGTGAAGTCACAAAGGTATTTTCGTACCAAAGGAGTCGCATTAACATAGGTTAAGGAATGAGGACTTATTTTTTTGCCGATTGGCGGCGGATACGGCTTAGCTGAATAGGAGTGATGCCAAGATAAGAAGCCACGTGGTATTGAGGGATGTATTGTTCAATTTTTGGAAATTCCGCTTGAAATAGCTGGTAGCGTTCAGTTGCGTTTAGCAACACGATTTCGAGTTCTTTTCTTTCTTTTTCCAGAAAGTAGTGTTCTGCCATTTTTCTTGCCAGACGCTCAAGGTCGGGAAAATCATCGTAACGACGGGTAATTGCAGCGTACTCGGCAGTCCAAATGATACAATCTGTAAGTGCCTGTTGCGGAATAAGGTTAGGACTTCCCGTCAGGAGTGAAGTGTAAGCTCCGATACTTGAGGGTGCTACAAAAAATTGCTTATTATATTCCTGACCTTCTTGGTTGGTAAAATAGGCCCTAACTATGCCTGATTCCAAAAACGCGATTTTATGGGCAGTTTCATTTACATCAATAAAGTGCTTCTGTTTGGGGAGTAAGGTCCTGTGGAAAAGAGGCTCAATCTCTTTCCAAGTTGCTTCTTTTAAAGGAGAAACGGCGCCAAAAAAGATTTTAATGTCATTTGAATTTGATTTAAGTATTGAGTAATTGAGTATTCAGAAAATGTATAATTATTTGTTTATCAATAACTTAACAAACTCAATACTTGGTACTATTTACTTAATACTCCTTAATAACAATGATTGCAAAATAGAGGCTTCATCGTGAGACTGCAAATAATTTCCTCAAAATTTCAACATTCTTTAAACGGTTTTTAAACTGGGAATTTTGCCCTAATCGAATGAAAAAGCAAAGACCGAGCGATAGCCAAGATGTACTCTGATTTGAGTATGACTACCGCCCGATTCTGCCAATTACAACCTATTTAAGTTAAGGTTTGAAAGTAACGATTAGGGGTTTGTCTAAGATAATTTCAGAGGCAAGCTGCGTAAGTTTTTACCCGTCAAATCAAATACTGCTGCGGCAATAGCTGGTGCAACGGGCGCCAGCGGCGGCTCGCCCACGCCATACGGTTCATCGTGCCCTTCCAAAATAATTACCTCAATTTCAGGAGTATCCGATAGCATGGCAACCGGGTACAGGTGAAAATTAGTTGCGGTTATTTGCCCGTCTTTCACTTCCAGTCCTTCATACAGAGCCGCCGTAATGCCCATCATGGTGGCTCCTTCCACCTGCTGACGAATTCCTTCGGGATTAATGGCGAAACCCGCATCAATAACCTGCGTTACTTTTTTTACCTGAATTTTTCCGTCCACTACGGCCACTTCAATTACCGCTGCTGCAATGCTTTTTCGGTCGTTGCCGATGGCGACCCCACGGCCTATGCCCGCGGCTTTGGGGGTGTTCCAGCCGCTTTTCTCGGCGAGGGTTTCGAGGACTTTTTTGTAACGCTGATTGATTTGTTCATTGCCTGACAACAAGCCCAAACGCATCTTCAAAGGGTCTTTTCCTGTTTTGTGGGCCAATTCGTTCATAAAACTTTCAATGGCAAACGTATTGGGAAACATCCCCACGCTCCGCCAAATGCCCGTTTGAACGGGCAGCTTGTTTTGCCAGATCGTCGCTGATTTGTGCTCAATGTTGTACAAAATACTGGCCCCGTGCCCGGCAGAGACAAAATCAGCTCCTAAAAGAGTGTAGCCCAAATTGGCCGGAAGAACCCCGAGGATTTGGTCGGGAGTGGCTTGGTTGTGGGTAATGGCTTCGATATTCCCCTCTTTACCGATTTTGGCGGATAGAACATGGTGCGTTTGCGGACGATAGATGGCGTTCTGAAATTCCTGCTGACGGGTATTGAAAACGTGAACTGGTTTCCCGACAATTTGAGCAATGCGGGCTACTTTTTCCGCCTGTTTTGAATCGATTCTTCGGCCAAAACTACCCCCCGCAAACGTGGTTTCAATGTTTACCTGTTCTGCCTCTAAATCAATGGTTTTGGCGATATTGCCCCGGAACATTGTAGATGCCTGCGTTCCCACAAACACCGTGGCTTTGTCTTTTTCTACCTGTGCTACGGCGCCGTTCGGTTCCATGTGAGCGTGCGTAGCCAAGGGAGTTCGGTATTCCTGTTTGAAGACCTCATTGGGGCTTTTTTCGAGAATAGATTCGGGCGAGCCTTCACTTTGAATGCGAACCTCCGTTCCAATACCTACGGTGGTCAGTGCTGCAAATTCGGCTTGTTGCCATTTTTTGGGAATATCCCAGACGGCTTCTAATTTCTGCAAACCCATTTCGGCAGCGTAGCGGTTTTTGGCAACAACGGCTACCAAATCCTGGTCTTCAATGACCTGTACAACACCGCTGATTTTGGCGGCCTCTTTGGTATTCAAGCTCTTGAGCGTTCCGCCAATGTAAGGCGATTGCAAAATCACCGCATACAGCATATCAGGCAGGGTTTGGTCAATGCCAAAAATGGGTTTTCCCATCACTTTGGGCTTTAAATCCACCCTTTTTACGTTTTTGCCAACGTATTTGAAAGCTGAAGTTGGCTTCAGTGCTGGGGTTTCAGGGGCTTTCCATTCTTTGGTAGAAGTGGAAATTTCGTAATAAGTGGCTTTGTGATTGCCCGAGGTCATTACTCCATTTTCTACCTTGATGGCAGTAACCGGCACACTCCATTGTTTGGCTGCCTGTGCCTTCAACATTTCGCGCATTGTGGCGGCTACTTCTCGGATCGGTTTGTACAAAGTCAAGGTTGAATTACTTCCTCCTGTTCCCAACGAATCCTCTACTCCGTTGGCCGTATTGGCATGAACCACCTTGATTTGTTCGAGTGATACCTCCAACTCTTCGGCGGCCAACATGGCCAAGCCCGTAAAAACGCCCTGTCCCATTTCCAGTTTAGTGGATTTGTACTGAATAGTATTGTCGGGCATGACCTCAAACCAAAAGGTAGGTTCAAGGCTTGAAATCAAGATTGGTGTATCGGTGTTTTCGGCCGTTTGGGCAATAAAACGGCGTATGGGGCCTTTCGCCGCGATGGTTGCTACTATTGTGCCGCCAAAAACAATCGCTCCCCGTTGTAAAAACTTACGGCGTGAAAATTTCTTTTTTGGTTTTTTCTCTTCGGTTGCCATGGTATTAAAGGGTAACGGTTTGTTGGATTTGAGCGGCTCTTTTGATGGCTTTCAGGATGCGAGGCTGCGTGCCGCAACGGCAAATATTGCTGATGCCGGTCTTGATGTCTTCGTCGGTTGGATTGGGATTTTTGGCAAGGAGACCGGCGGCGGCCATCATAAATCCGGGCTGACAATAACCGCACTGAGGCACGTTTTCTTCCATCCATGCCTGTTGAACAGGGTGTAAGTTGTCTTCACTTTCCGATAATCCTTCGAGGGTGGTTACTTCTTTCCCTTCCGCAAAACTGACGGGAATGGAGCAGGAACGGTAGGCTTCGCCGTCGATGTGCAGTGTGCAGGCACCGCACAAAGCCGCGCCGCAACCGAATTTTGTGCCTTTGAGGTTCAGTTCATCCCGAACGACCCAAAGCAAAGGCATGGACGGGTCAACGTCCGGTTTTGCCGGCTTTCCGTTTATTTTAAAGGTGATTTCCATTTGATTAGGTTGTATAAATTGATTTGACTAATCACTCTATTTGTACGGCAAATTTTTTAATTACCTTTTGTCAGGGGAGCAAAGTCTTTGATTTCCAATACATTATTTTTATAGCCTTTGGTAGCAACGTAGATCATAGCTTGCCCCAATTCCGCCAACGTACTTACATAGTTTGGGAAAAACTTGCGTGCGAATGGATACATCCAACTGATGTATTTGTAAGCGGGAAGGGTATTTTTCAAACCCGGTGTGGAATGCATATACCCCGGGCGGAAATTATACACGGCTTTGAAAGGTAATTTCGTCAAATCGTTTTCGGTTTTTCCTTTGACTCTCGCCCACATGCTGCGACCTTTTTCGGTGCTGTCGGTACCACTGCCGGATACATAACAGAAGGTCATGTCAGGGTTAAGTTCGCTTAACGTTTCGGCTACGTGCATCGTGAGCGTGTAGGTCATTTTGGTATATTCCTCTTCTTTCATCCCGACGGAAGAAACCCCCAAGCAGAAAAAACAGGCATTATACCCTTTCAATTGGGCTTTGATGGGAGAGATATCAAAGAAATCTTGGTGAATGATTTCCTTTAATTTGGGATGAGTAATGCCCGAAGGTTTGCGGTTGATAATTAAAACTTCTTCTACTTCAGGACTTTGCAGGCATTCGTGCAATACTCCTTCGCCGACCATACCGGTAGCACCGGTGACAATGGCTCGTATTTTTTTGGTTTCTTTCATGGTTATTTTTGTTCGGTTAGCATATCCCACAGCATGTCAAAGCCGCTTTCGATGATGGGTTTTTGTTCATCGGTCGGTAAGTTGACAACGTAATTATAAATCCCCATTAGGTGGCTGTTGGTCAAGGTATATATCAAGTTGGTAGGTAAATCTTTGATGACTTTGGTGGCTTTGGCTTCTTCAATGAGCTGAATGTGTTTTTGTGATTGCTCCATGGCGACCGACTCAGGGATTTGGAAAATGTGGGGCGAAAACAACACCTGTTGGATATAATGGTTCTTTTCTCGGTTCTCTAAAGCCCAGTAAATGAAATAGATAAACACTTTTTTGATAACCGCTTCAATGCCATCTTGGGGCGTGATTTTTGAGAATAAAAATTGGTTTAGTTCATTTTTGATGGAAATGTATAATTCCTTGATGAGGTCTTCTTTGGTGGCGAAATAATGGAAAAGGGTTCCGTTTGACACCCCCGCTTCTTTAGCGATTTTGCTGGTGGGCGTACCGTGAAAACCAAACTCCACAAAAAGCCTCAACGCACTCGCCAGTATCTGTTCTCTTTTATCCATTGACAATAGATTGACTAATCACTCTATAAAAGTAGGGTTTGCTTTTGATAATTCAAATTTGTTTTTGGGATTTTAAACCTTGATTGGAAAATAGACCAAGATAAGCGCTGCTGTCATACCGCTGAAATTAGCTAAAAACTGACATATCGCTTACCATACAGCCCTCTGCAAGCAATTCAAACACCCCCTTTTTTTTGCGCAGTTGTTGGTGAAAAACACCATAGCCGTCAGACTAACGGCCTCGGAACGGTCCGCCGCGCGGAGGCCCAATCCGAAGCTTACTAACTTACTGAATATGGGTTTCAACAAACGTCTTGCTTCTCCGAAGCTATACTTAGCCTGACGGCTA
Source organism: Runella sp. (assembly GCF_027484545.1). GTDB lineage: Bacteria > Bacteroidota > Bacteroidia > Cytophagales > Spirosomataceae > Runella. The sequence goes on from NZ_JAIXST010000228.1 coordinate 40,917, forward strand.
TGGTGATACCACCAACAACGGCGTAAATTTCCCAAAGCGGAGGGGTGTTCAGGTGATGCCCCTTTTTGTTTTTGCTTGTGCCCAACGGTTGCATGGATGCTGCCCTGCCTCGGCTTTGAGCGCCGGGCATGGGCCGCGTAAGCGAGCATGCAAACCATTGGGCGGGTTTAATTACTGTTCAAATACATCCACAGACGGGGGTGAAACTACCTTGTTACATTAGACTTGTTGCGAGGGGAATCATCGAGGGGTCAAAAAGGCCCTTTTTTTCCCATACTGTGCCTTTTTTCGGTCATATAGCGCGGCTATACTCCCTCAAAAAGCCTTCGTATGGATAAAAAATGACTCTTTTTTCCCACCTCGCTGACCCCTCGCAACAAGTCTATTATTTTATATGCTTTTTTCTCCTTCTATAACTAACCAAGCCTCACCAAGACCCTTTAAACTATATTTAGATTCAATTTTTAGAGAATTACTCAAATATCTACGAAATTGACTCATAAAATCATTCAGAGAAAAACCTGCTCCTTTCTCATCTAATAAGGGAATATTCAATGTAATATCTACTGAATAATCGTTTTCTTGATTGTCAATATTGTAACGTTTTAATTTTTTCTTTAAGTAAACATCCATCCAATCTAATAGTCTTTTCTCTTCTTCAGCAATATTCATGTCTTTATCTAAGTTAATATTCGCTTTTTTATTAACACGAACAAAAAGTTTAGATTCACGGCCTTTTTCCATTAAAACATCAAAGTATTTTTGCAAAGAAGCAGTAAAATTATCCATTTGAGACAATACAGCTTCTTCTAATAAGACGGGTAAATTTACTGAAACAGATGGTGCGCCAGTACCATTTGCCCCTACAACTTGGTTTTGATTGTATGCATCCAATGCTTGAAGATTAAAAACGATGGATTTTTTAGGGCCTTCTTGCATGAGTGTATAAGTAATTTGGATAATCATATCCGTTTTAAGGGTTCTGAGTAGCTGCTCAAATGGTGTTTCTGGAATGGCTTCTGCAAAAGCGGCCATTGTATTGCTTGTATTTTCTATTTTTTTTATTTCAGATTCTAGGTTTTTTAAAGGAAAACCTCTTTCGGCCATAATTGTATTGATTTTAGAAATGACAAGTAATAAATTAGCGTCATTTTGAAAGGCTTTTTTATAATCAGGAATAAAATATCCTTTTTCGTTCATGTCCCCAAAATTATTGGTTTTCATCCAAACATCTGAAGGAATAATTATTAATGTTGGTTTTTTAGCTTGCATATTTTCCATTGCCCACGAATAACGCTTCGCTTGGCAGTGCTGCGCCCTACTAGTTTCCCAAATCGGAGGGGTGTTCAGGTGATGCCCCTTTTTGTTTTTGGTTGTGCCCAACGGTTGCATGGATGCTGCCCTGCCTTGGCTTTGAGCACTGGGCATGGGCCGCGTAAGCGAGCATGCAAACCGTTGGGCGGGTTTAATTACTGTTCAAATACAGCCACAGACGGGGGAGGTTAAAATCCTATTATGGCTCCTTCAAGGTCGGCTCCGGTAAGGTCGGCTCCCTCAAGTCGGGCTCCGCTAAGGTCGGCATCCATAAGGTTGGCTCCGCTAAGGTCGGTGAATGTAAGTTGGGCTCCGCCGCTAAGGTTGGCTCCGCTAAGGTTGGCTCCGCTAAGGTCGGCTCTGAAAAGGTTGGCTCCGCTAAAGTTGACTCCTCTAAGGTCAGCTCCGCTAAGGTTGGCTCCGCTAAGGTCGGCATCCATAAGGTCGGCTCGGCTAAGGTTGGCTCCGCTAAGGTCGGCTCCGCTAAAGTCCCTTTCACCTGCGGCGCATGCCGCCAATAATTCTTGTGCTGTCATATTTTCCATTGCCCACGAATAACGCTTCGCTTGGCAGTGCTGCGCCCTGCTAGTTTCCCAAAGCGGAGGGGTGTTCGGGTGATGCCCCTTTTGGTTTTTGCTTGTGCCCAACGGTTACATGGATGCTGCCCTGCCTTGGCTTTGAGTGCCGGGCACGGGCCGCATCGAGCATGCAAACCGTTGGGCGGGATTAATTATGGTTCAAATACACCCACAGACGAGGGGTAGGCTACCTTATGACTCCATCTTGGTTGGCTCCATCAAGGTTGGCTCCATCAAGTTGGGCTCCGCTAAGGTAGGCCTTGCTAAGGTTGGCTCCGCTAAGGTTGGCGTTGAGAAGGTTGGCTCCGTTAAGGATTGCTCCGCTAAGGTTGGCCTTGCTCAGGTCGGCTGCGCGGAGGAAGGCGTCGCGAATGTCGGCCTTGCTCAGGTCGGCTCCGCTAAAGTCTGCTCCGCTAAGGATGGCCTCGCGAAGGTAGGCTCCGCTAAGTTTGGCTCCGCTAAGGTTGGAAAACTCAAGGTCGGTTCCGATAAGGTTGGCTTCGTAAAGGTAGGCCTTGCTAAGGTTGGCTCGGCTAAGGTTGGCTCGGCTAAGGTTGGTTCTGTTAAGGCCGGCTTCGCTTAGGTTGGCTCCTTCAAGGTTGGCTCCGATAAGGTTGGCTGCGTGAAGGTCGGTTCCGCTAAAGTTTCTTGCACCTTTGGCGTATGCCGCCAATAATTCTTGTGCTGTCTTTGGGCTACCATATGACTTGCTGTCTTCATCCAGGTTGGCTCCGATAAGGTAGGCTCTGAAAAGGTTGGCTCCGCTAAGGTTGGCTTCGCTAAGGTTGGCTACGCGAAGGTCGGCTTCCATAAGGTCGGCTCCGCTAAAGTTGGCACCGCTAAGGTTGGCTCCGCGAAGGTAAGCATTGGAAATTCCGGCTCGGCTAAGGTTGGCTCCGCTAAGGTTGGCTCCGATAAGGTTGGCTCCGATAAGGTCGGTTCCGATAAGGAAGGCCTTGCTAAGGTTGGCTCCGCTAAGGTTGGCATAGCTAAGTTCGGCATCGTTAAGGTCGGCAAACGAAAGGTCGGCAAACGAAAGGTCGGCTCCGCGAAGGTTGGTGGTGTTAAGGTTGGCTCCGCTAAGTTTGGCTCCGCGAAGGTTGGCTCCGCGAAGGTTGGCTCCGAAAAGGTGGGCTCGGCTAAGGTCGGCTCCGCTAAAGTTTCTTCCACCTGCGGAGTATCTCGCCAATAATTCTTGTACTGTCATATTCTATATTGCCCACGAATAACGCTTCGCTTGGCAGTGCTGCGCCCTACTAGTTTCCCAAAGCGGAGGGGTGTTCAGGTGATGCCCCTTTTTGTTTTTGATTGTGCCCAACGGTTGCATGGATGCTGCCCCGCCTTGGCTTTGAGTGCCGGGCATGGGCCGCGTAAGCGAGCATGCAAACCGTTGGGCGGGATTAATTATGGTTCAAATACACCCACAGACGGGGGGAGGCTACTTTATGACTCCATAAAGGTTGGCGTAGCTAAGGTTGGCATCTCTAAGGTTGGCTCCGCGAATGTCGGCTCGGCGAAGGTTGGCTCCTTCAAGGTTGGCTCTGCAAAGGTTGGCTCCGCGAAGGTTGGCCCCGCTAAGGTCGGTGAATTCAAGGACGGCTCCGCCAAGGTCGGCTCCGCTGAGGTTGGCATCGCCAAGATTGGCTCCAATAAATTCGGCTGCGCTAAGGTTGGCTCCGCTAAGATTGGCTTTGAAAAGGTCGGCTCCGCGAAAGTTTCTTTCACCTCTGGCGTATGCCGCCAATAATTCTTGTACTGTCATATTCTATATTGCCCACGAATAACGCTTCGCTTGGCAGTGCTGCGCCCTACTAGTTTCCCAAAGCGGAGGGGTGTTCAGGTGTTGCCCCTTTTTGTTTTTGATTGTGCCCAACGGTTGCATGGATGCTGCCCCGCCTTGGCTTTGAGTGCCGGGCACGGGCCGCATCAAGCATGCAAACCGTTGGGCGGGATTAATTATGGTTCAAATACACCCACAGACGAGGGGTAGGCTACCTTATGACTCTATCTTGGTTGGCTCCGGTAAGGTCGGCTCCGTCAAGTCGGGCTCCGGTAAGGTCGGCATAGCTAAGGTTGGCAAAGCGAAGGACGGCTCGGCTAAGGTTGGCTCCGCGAAGGTTGGCCCCACGAAGGTCGGCTCTTTCAAGTTTGGCTCCTTCAAGTTTGGCTCCTTTAAGTTTGGCTCCAACAAATTCGGCTTCGCTAAGGCTGGCTCCGCTAAGGTCGGCTCCCATAAGGTTGGCAAAGTAAAATCCTCTTTCACCTCTGGCGTATGCCGCCAATAATTCTTGTCCTGCCATATTGGCTCCATCAAGGTGGACTCCGATGGCTCCATCAAGTTTGGCTCCATCAAGTATGGCTCCATCAAGTATGGCTCCGCTAAGATTGGCTCCCCAAAAGTCGGCTCCGCGAAGGTCGGCTCCGCTAAGGTCGGCGTGCACAAGTTCGGCTTTCCAAAATCTGGCTCCGCGAAGGTCGGCTGCCCTAAGGTCGGCCTTGAGAAGGCCGGCGGAGCAAAGATCGACTCCGCGAAGGCTGGCTCCCATAAGGTTGGCGTAGTCAAGGTCAACTGCGCTAAATGATCTTCTACCTTTGGCGTATTCCGCCAAAAAATCTTCTAATCTCATTTTTTTCATTGCCCACGAATAACGCTTCGCTTGGCAGTGCTGCGCCCTACTAGTTTCCCAAAGCGGAGGGGTGTTCAGGTGATGCCCCTTTTTGTTTTTGGTTGTGCCCAACGGTTGCATGGATGCTGCCCTGCCTTGGCTTTGAGCACCGGGCATGGGCCGCGTAACCGAGCATGCAAACCGTTGGGCGGGTTTCATTGCTGTTCAAATATACCCACAGAATGGGAGAGGCTACCTTATGACTCCATCTTGGTTGGCTCTGGTAAGGTCGGCTCCGTCAAGGTCGGCTCCGCTAAGGTTGGCTCCGCTAAGGTTGGCTCCGCTAAGGTCGGCTCCGCTAAGGTTGGCTCTGCTAAGGTCGGCTCCGCTAAGGTTGGCTCTGCTAAGGTCGGCTCCTTTAAGGTCGGCTCCGCTAAGGTTGGCTCCGTTAAGGTCGACTCCTCTAAAGCTTTTTTCACCTTTGGCGTATTCCGCCAATAATTCTGGTCCTGTCATATTTTATATTGCCCACGAATAACGCTTCGCTTGGCAGTGCTGCGCCCTACTAGTTTCCCAAAGCGGAGGGGTGTTCGGGTGATGCCCCTTTTGGTTTTTCCCAGAGGGATGCTGTACCGCATCTTCTGACACAGCTCACATCTCGTACAATCCAGAAACAGCGTAAAAGTGAAACCCCAGGTTTGATTTTCCTAATTTTTGACATGTACAACGTATGTACAAATTGGGTCTGGAGGGCAGTTTTTACCTAAAAAAGCCAAGATTTAGCATGAAGAGCCTGTATATTCACCCAACCAAATTCATTTTCCTGGTAAAGGAGTTTGTCTACCTGCCCATGTTCCCAAACTTCCATTTCAGCAATAGTTCTGTATCTTTGTGTTCAAGCGCAAACAATTTTTATATGGGCAAGAAACTTCCACTGGGGCTACAGGATTTTCGAAAAATCATCGAGAATGATTTCAAGTACATCGACAAGACCGAGTACATCTACCGGATGGTGAGTAAGCCAGGTGCTTATTTCCTTTCCCGTCCCCGTCGTTTTGGCAAGTCCATCACA
>NZ_JAIXST010000316.1 GCF_027484545.1 Runella sp.
ACAAGGGGGACAACAGGTCTTAAATCTCAGAACAAAGTTCCTAAGTAATCAGTGGAATCAGGTTACAAAAAAGGTCAGAATAGCAGCTTGAAATAAATCTGCACTTTTTCGTACACCCATCATTTCTAAATCATAGTCTGCAAAAAATCATTCGTTTGTCAGTAGAAACGATTCCTCAAATGCTCCCTATTAATGTAGGTATAAACCATTATTTACCTTTTCCAACAACCGTTTAGCCTATCCTTGAAAATAATTATTCTGATACTTGTCTTCCCAAAATACACCCTGAAATGATAAAAACGACAACCTCTTTATTGGCTGTTTTTTTAACGACCGCCTGCTTTTTGTTACTGAATGCACAAACTTTTCATAACAACAAAATCGTTGCCCACCGCGGAGCCTGGAAAAACACGGGTGCTCCCCAAAATTCTATCGCTTCCTTGCAAAATGCGGTAAAACTGGGCTGTGTCGGCTCCGAATTCGACGTTCGGATGACCAAAGATGAAGTATTGGTTATTAATCACGACGCGCATTATGAAGGTATGGACATTGAAACCACCGATTATGCCGACCTTATTAAAAAACCGTTAAAAAACGGCGAACAATTGCCAACGTTGAAGGACTATCTGAAAGAAGGAAAAAAGCAGAACAGAACCATGCTCGTGACCGAAATCAAACCGTCTCCAGCAGGGAAAGAGCGTGCTTTGCTTTTGGCCGAAAAAGTAGTGAAGACCATCAGCAAAATGAAGGCCCAAAAGTGGATTGTGTATATCAGTTTTGATTTTGATATTTTGAAAAAGGTACGGGAGTTGGACAAAAACGCTAAACTGCAATACCTTAATGGAAATATCCCGGCCGAACAACTGCAAACCGACAACATCGGCGGCTTAGATTATCATTTCAGTGTTTTGCAAAAAGATGAACAATGGATTTCCAACGCTAAAAAACTGGGCATCGTGACTAACGCATGGACGGTAAATGATACGTTGGTGATGGATTATTTTTTTGTAAGAAACATTGATTACATCACAACCGATGAACCGGAAAAAGCCCTTGTGCGTGATGCGCGTTTTGCCAAAGAAAAGCGCAAGTTGGTTTGGAGTGATGAATTCAATTACGACGGATTGCCTGATGCATCTAAATGGGGCTACGACGTGGGTGGAAAAGGTTGGGGGAACAATGAGTTGGAATATTATACCAACGCCGACACAAACAATGCACTGGTCAAAAATGGGGTACTTTCCATTACAGCCCACAAAAACAAATTTGAAAATCGAGACTATACCTCTGCCCGTCTCTTGACCAAAGGAAAAGCCGAATGGACCTACGGACGCATTGAAATTCGCGCAAAATTGCCCAAAGGTCGCGGCATCTGGCCCGCTATCTGGATGTTGGGCAGTAATATCGAAACCGTTGGCTGGCCCAAATGCGGAGAAATTGACATCATGGAACATGTTGGCTATGACCCAGATACGCTGGTGGGAACTATTCACACTCAATCGTATAATCACGTAAAGAGAACGCAAAAATCGAAGAAAATTTTCATTAAAAATCCGTATACTGAGTTTCACGTTTACGCCGTCGATTGGACGCCGGAAAAGATGGATTTTCTGTTGGACGGCAATGTCTATTTAAGTATTGCCAACGAACATAAAACCGTCAACGAATGGCCATTTGATAAGCCGGAGCATTTGTTGCTAAATGTAGCGGTAGGCGGCAATTGGGGCGGTGCCAAGGGCATTGATGAGAGCGTATTTCCTGCTACAATGGCCGTCGATTATGTACGAGTGTTTCAATAAAACGCCAAGTTCGTAGGTACAAGTAACTGATTAACTACTAAACAACTGACCCTCCGCAAGAAGGCATTTCTTAGTAAGTCAGGTACATGAACAGAACTATTAGTGACTACCAGCAGGATAGTCTGCAAAAAAAATTAAAGAAAATTTTACAGGGACTGGAAGGCGTAGTCTCCGTCTGCCCGATTCGAAACATTCTTGACCGCTTTGGTGATAAATGGTCCATGCTTTCTATTTTTCATTTGGGAGAAGCAGGAACGCTGCGCTTCAACGAACTGAAAAAACGAATCGACGGTATTTTGCAACGAATGCTTACTGTTACCTTGCAGACACTGGAACGCGACGGACTGGTAACTCGTCGGATTTTTGCAAAAATTCTGCCCCGTATAGAACATAAGCTAACCGATTTAGGTCACAGTCTATTACTGCAAATTATCGAATTGGGAGATTGGGCCAGCAACCACAGCGCTCAAATTTTGAAAGCCAGAAAGCAATATGCCACCCGCGAACAGGCCGGTTTTAAAGCTGGTCTGTAACGGTGTTTTCAACATATCAGTAAAAAACGATATAATACTTTAAAAAATAGTCCCTTTTTATTTGAAAACAGCATAACTATTCCTGATTAGACATGGTTAATAGAAAGCGTACCACGCCCTTTTCTGTATTATACACTTTTTAAACAGCCGATGCCCAAACTCTCCAACGAAGACAAATTTGTAGACTTTTCTGATTATGGACGCCCACTTGCCACTTTTTTAGCTACCCACCTTTCACGGATAAAAATCAATGCGATACAGGTCACTACACTTTTTTTTGTGGCGGGAATTTTATGCGCTTACTGCATTTATACCCATCAATTAGTATGGGCAGCTGTTTTTCTAATGATAAAAAACATTTTAGATGCCGTAGATGGTGAAATTGCCCGAATCACCAATCACCCTTCTCTCATCGGCCGCTATTTGGATTCTATTTTTGATTTTATCATTAATGCTCTCATTTTTACAATGGTACTGTTTGTCGATTCGAGTTCAGTCACCATTTTCGTATTGGCATTTTTAGGCATTGAATTCCAATGTTCCGTTTACAATTACTATTACGTAATTGTCAGACGAAGGTTAAATAATGAAGAAACCAGTAGAACAATAGAATACCGGAAACCGATAGCTTACGAATATGAAAGTCAAAAAACAGTCACTATTTTACACGCTGTCTTTTTATGTTTATATGTCATTTTTGATTCACTGGTATTATTACTGGACAAGCAGGCGCTCTTTGTTCGCCACTTTCCCAAATGGTTTTTGAGTCTAATTTCCTTACTGGGACTGGGATTTCAATTATTGGTTATTTGTTTGATGCTTTGTTTAGGTTTAACCGAATTCATGTTACCCTTTTTTGCTAGTTACAGTATTTTTGGATTATTTGTAATTTTAATTAGAAAATTACTTGTAAAATAAAATTTACTTACTTTTTCTTCTGTAAAGTATGCTTTTTAGTTCCATTTTCTAAAAATTGCAGGAGCATTACTACGCTATTTTTAGTATATTTATGATTGAATCAGCACCGGCCTTACCAAAGTTTACTTGTCTTATTCAATCTTTAAAAAGTATTCGGCCACGAAAACCATTCTCCATTCACACTGTTAAGTGCTAAAGCACAAGTTAATCGTTATTTTTTAACCGTTATCCGTTTAAAATCAACGAATTATATCAAAACAAGTACCCTAAAATTTTTGCTCTACTACTTAAAAATAGTATCATCACATTTTTTAATATCGTCTCACCTTTGACAATAGTTTGCAAAGGTTTTGATAAAAACATAGAAAACGTTAAATTGGAGTTACCACACTTCAACCAACGTTTTCTATGGCGAGCATAACCCTCGTAAGTGCGATATTAGCAAAGTTG
>NZ_JAIXST010000192.1 GCF_027484545.1 Runella sp.
ACGGAAGGCAATTATACGTAATTTATCCTTGGGGAGAAGGGGGATACCCCTTCTTTCTCAAAAATATTACTTCTCTTGCCCTCTTTAAAAGTTGCATTTACTCCTTGAATCTAAGTAATGATAAACTAAATACTCGAAAATTTCTGCTTGACTGCTTAAAAATACAACAAAAGCCACAGTATGAATCCAACTGTAGCTTTTAAGTGCTTGGACAAGAAAATCGTGCCTTTGCGGCGATTTATTAATAACGATTAACAGATAACAAGTGCGTGAGCACTTAAAGTCACGCAAGAACTGATTTTCTCAACCAACCATATACCCATGTGCCGGCAATAGCGCTTGCTAATGATACAATAACGGCTAAATAACCTGCTCCGATTTGTGCGTAGAGCGGTCCGGGACAGGCGCCCGTAATGGCCCATCCCAAGCCAAATAACAAGCCGCCATACACTTGCCCTTTGTGGAATTTTTTAGGGACCAAATGGACTTCTTCTCCGGCGAGCGTTTTGATATTGAATTTTTTGATGATAAATATTGAAATCATGCCGACGACAACGGCCGAGCCAATCACTCCGTACATGTGGAAACTGTGAAAACGGAACATTTCCTGAATGCGAAACCAAGAAATGATTTCTGCTTTAATAAATACGATTCCAAATAGTATGCCGACAATCAGGTATTTGCCAAGGGCCAATCCTGTTTCGGTTTGCGCCATCTCATTGGGAGCATCACATACGAATTCTTCGTCGGGGGCTAAAGCTATATTGTCTTGTGAATTTTTCATGGGTACAATTCTTTAAATTAAAAAAGCTTGAAAATCAGTGGCATCAGCAAATGGGTAGTGATAAAACCACCTGCCATAAAACAGCAGGTTGCAATCAACGAGGGAAGTTGCAAGTTAGACAATCCCATGATGGAGTGCCCAGAGGTACAGCCACCCGCCCAACGGGTTCCAAAACCTACCATGAAACCACCCAATACCATAAAAATGAGGCCTTTGACAGAAAGTATATTTTCAACGCCAAACAAATCAAGAGGCATTAATCCTGAGAAATCCTGCACACCGAGCGCTTTTAAATCGGCGACCGTTTGATCCGAAATAAGAATCGTGTTCGGATTTGCCAAAAAATGATTTGCCAGAAATCCTCCAATCAAGATTCCTGTGACAAACACTAAATTCCAGGTTTCTTTTTTCCAATTGTAGTTAAAGTATGGGATACCCGCAGGAAGGCAAGCGGCACAAATGTGCCGAAGCGATGAAGAAATCCCAAAAGATTTGTTGCCAATCAGCAACAATACCGGCACAGTGAAGCCCAGCAGTGGTCCGGCTACGTACCAGGGCCACGGTTTTTTGATTAGTTCAATGATTTCCATTCTTTAAACAGGGTTTTAATTACTATATACACAGGGTAACTATTGTAATACAAAATAAGTTGATTTTTTAGCTTAAACTTTGTTTCATTTTAGAATAGTATCAATTTCGGTACAATTTAATCTTAATAATGTAACGTTTGTCACCTTGTATACAAAAAAGGCTGCCTCATTGGTTGAGACAGCCTTTTTGTGTATTGAAAAGTCTATTACCGATTTGCAGTATTAGTAACTGTCATTTTGTTTCAAATAACCGGGTAAGTTTGACGCTCCGTCAACGGCCGTTTGCGGAATCGGGAAGAGACGTTTTTTAGGATCAGTGTTAGTTTTTTCTGTCCATGTACCTTCATACTTACCAAAGCGAATTAAGTCGGTACGGCGAATTGATTCCCAATAAAGTTCAAAGCCGCGCTCTCTTAATAGCAAATCAAGGGTCATGCTTGTCAGGGCAGGGGCAGGTGTACCTACCGCTGTACGCGAAGCACGAATGAAGTTTACATCAGCTAAAGCACTTGCGGCATCATTGCTCTTGCGAAGTTTTGCTTCGGCGCGCATCAAATACACATCGGCCAAACGTAATATTACAATGTCGGCATCGCCAAGGTTACGTCCTGACGACGATTTTTTGCTGAATTCATACTTCAACACGCGATAGCCTGTGTTATAATCGCTACCAGCTACGGTGTAGTTTACTTGCTCCGTAAAATTAACGGGCAAAGTCGGACGGTTGCGAGTCACATTGAAGAGTTTTCCTATTTTATAGTTAGTACCGCAGCGTACAAAAGCTCCGTTGACGCGAAGCAATCCAAACTGCGTTCCACGTAAGATACCGCGGTTCATTTCAAACTTATCAGCCGCAATACAAGAGTCAGCAGGTATTGTCCAGTTTTGTTTAAAAAAGCGTGGGTCAGTACCAGCAGGGTCTTTGGGTGTATAGGCTTGTGCCCACGACTGATAAAAATCAGGGGTAATGGCAGGGCCATCGGTACCGTTGGCAGCAGGGAAGGCGGGTAGTGGAAACTGGTCGCCCGACAATGAGAAGTAAGCCATACGATTGTGTCCGTTGAGTTCAGCACGTTGTTCGGCCACAAAAATCAATTCTTTGTTGCTGTTGTTGTCCGAATTGAAAAGTGAGAAATAATCGGCCGACAAGCGATACTGTCCCGAATTGATGATTTTGTCGCAGTACTCTGTCACTTTGTCCATGTCTTCGGGCTTAAACTGAATATTTGTGGCGTAACGATCGCGATAAACTCCAGCGTTAAGGTACAATCTGGCCAATAAACCCCAAGCAACACCTTTGGTAAAACGTCCTGGGCCAACAGTAGTCAACAAATCAGGTTCAACTGCCAAAAGTTCAGCTTTGAGATATTCAACGGCCTGTTCACCGCGTAAAATTTCAGAGATAGCTTGTGCGTCATCTTTGGCAAAAACCAATCCAAACAAATCTAAGAGCATTAAGTTGTAATAAGCTCTTATGCCGCGTGCTTCGGCAATGTAGGTTTTTGTGTTGGGGTCGTTGACAGTTGGTAAGGCATTAATGGCCGTAATAGCTCGCGAAATCCCCTGAGTAAGCAGCAACCATGTATTGCGAATGTTAGGGTCAGTGCTGGTAGAAGTATGTTGGTGCAAGGCAAGGTAAATTCCGTTGTCGCCCCAGTCAGTGCCACCACGATAGGGCAAAATCGCTTCGTCGGTCGAAATTTCCTGAATGGCAAAATATGTTGTATGTTGAAAAATACTGGGCAACAGTGCATACACGGGAGCAAGGTTTCCGTCGGCGGTCTGCTTTTCGGTCAAGCCTGTTACAGACGATTCGTCGAGTACAGTTTCTACGAGGTCTGTACAACTGTTGAGGGTAAGAAAACTGCAGCAAATAAGGGCAAATATGAATGTTTTTTTCATGTTCTTAGAAAGTTAAATTCAAGCTAAAAATGAATGAACGGGCCTTGGGATAGCTCAGGTAATCAATCCCGTATGATGAAATACCGTTGACGTTGCGGTCAGCAGCGTTTACTTCCGGATCGTAGCCGTTGTATTTAGTAATGAGCCACAAATTTTGACCGGTCACTGACAGACGTGCTCCTGAAATCCATTTGTTGATACCGATTTTCTTGGTATCCAGGTTGTAACCCAAAGTCAAGTTATTCAAACGGAAAAAGGCACCATCTTTTAGGAAGCGTGTCGAAACAGGCGCAGCGTTGTTGATAGACTCGTTTGGCTCACCTGCCGACTCTGCGATACCGTTCAGGTTTTTCACTAAACGAGCTTTGTAGAAGTACGCATTGGCAGTGTTGTCATAAAGTTTATTACCTGATACACCGTTAAAGTTGGCCGATAAATCAAAACCTTTGTACGAAACACTTCCATTCAAGTTGAATTGGCGTGTCGGTAACGCACTTCCTGCTGCGACACGGTCTTTGTCGGTGCCTCCTATACCGTCGCCATCTAAGTCGGCATATTTGCTTACGCCTTTATCGTCAATACCGATGTACTGACGCAAATAGAAAGTTCCGATTGGCTGCCCGTTTACATATCCGTTTACTGTTGCCGAAGTTAAACCCGGACCTGTTGCTGATCCTGATGTAATAACGGTATAGGGAGAATTATTTACTACGTTTTTGATAAACGTGATATTACCGCCGAGGTCGAAACGTAAGCCGCTCTTACCTACATAGCGGTAGTTAAGGTCTAATTCAAGCCCTTGGTTGGTAATCGTCATGTTTGGCACGTTGGTCCAATACGTTGAGGCAGGTTGGATAGGGTCAGAAGGGATAACTTCCAATAATATTTTGTTGGATACTTTGCGGAAATAATCAATTGTACCTGTCAAAGCACCTTTGAAGAGACCAAAATCAAGACCGATGTCAGTTTGAGTTGACAGTTCCCACTGAATATCAGGGTTGGCTAAACGAACATACGTTGTTCCCGCAGGGTAGTTGGTCGAACCATCCAATGGATAACTTGTTGTGGATGATGCACTTGAGGTAAAGAGTGCTTGGGTGATTTTAGAAGGAATTTCCTGGTTACCCGTTTGTCCCCAACCTGCACGAAGTTTCAAATCAGAGAAGGGACCCGATTGCATAAATGACTCTTCAGATAAACGCCATCCGGCCGAGAACGACGGAAATATTCCGTATTTGTTATTTGCTCCGAACTTGCTTGAGCCATCGGCACGCACAGTAGCAGTAAACAAATAACGGTTTTTGAAAGTATAGTTAAGACGAGAGAAAAACGACTGTAACTCGTTGATAACGGCAAAACCACCCGGACGGTTGGTTGCTAAAGCCAGTTCTTGTCCCAAACTTGGATTATTGGCCGGCTCAATCGGTGAGACTGCAAACTTGTTGACGCTCCAGTTTCTGCCATTCAATCTAAATTTCTGGTAAGAATGTCCCACTAATGCATTGAAACTGTGGTCGCCAAAGCTGTCGTTGAACGTGAAATAGTTTTCTATCAACACATTACGGTTATCTAAATACGTAGCATCCAATCGTCCGTCCTGTTGAGGTACGGTGCTTGGAAATACTTGTGCGTCGCGAGTTGAGCTTGAATTATCTACGCCAAGGTTAAGCTTGTAGGTCAGATTTTTAAAGATTTTGAACGAAGGCGAAATGCTTCCCACGATGCGGTTGATGGTGGTCACATCTTTGTTTAGGTCCAAAGCTAACACAGGGTTGGTAAAAGCTTGATAACGAGCCAATACACCGTTGGCATCACGAACGGGATAGGTAGGGTTAGCTGATAGTGCTGAACCAAGCACACTTTCGATAGGCGGACGGTTGTTGATGGTCTGTGAAGCCGTTAGGTTCATGTCTATTACCAGGCGGTCATCCATCAGTTTCTGCGAGGCATTGATACGACCTGTATAGCGTTTGAGCGAGCTGTTTTTCATCACCCCTTCTTGGTTTTGAACCCCTACCGAACCATAATAAGTCAGTTTCTCAGCTCCACCACTAAAGGATAAGTTGTGGTCTTGAGTAGTAGCTTGGCGAGTAATTTCACGCTGCCAATCGGTATCGGCCTTTAGGTCATCCACTGTACCTCCTACTGCGGCCACTTGTTTACGAAACTCATCGGCAGTAAACAACGGCAACGCTCTCGCTACGTTTGAAACACCAGTATTGGACGTAAGTGAGAGACTTCCTGTTCCAACTTTTCCTTTTTTGGTAGTGATCAAAACCACCCCGTTGGCACCCCGTGCTCCGTAAATAGCGGTGGCAGAAGCATCTTTAAGAACGTCGATAGCTTCGATGTCTTGCGGGTTAAGGAAGTTCATTGGGTTGGTTGCGCCACCCGTGCTTGAATTGTCAAGTGGGATACCATCAAGTACAAACAGAGGCGTACTTCCTGTACGTACTCCTCCGGGTCCACGAATGGTGATACTTTGACGACCGCCGGGCTCGCCACTTGCCGAGGTAACGTTTACCCCTGCTACGCGCCCTTGCAGAAGTTGCTCGGGCGAGTTAACAATCCCTCGGTTGAAGTCGGCAGCTTTAATGGTTTTGAGGGATCCCGTTGCGTCTTTTTTAGTCGTGGTTCCATAGCCGATTACCACTACCTGTGAGAGTTCCGAGGCCGAAGATTTGAGGGAAACTTCAATCGCAGTACGATTTCCTACTACAATTTCCTGCTTTTCAAACCCAATAAAACCGAATACCAATACCGCTTTTTCGTCAGTAACGGGGATGCTGAAATTTCCGTTGGCATCGGTGTTGGTTCCTTTTTGGGTACCTTTCAATACGACATTGGCGCCCACAAGTGCCTCTTTCGTAGAAGCATCAGTTACTCGTCCTTTAATGGTGATTTCCGCGGTGCGGGAATATACATTAGGAGCTGTAACCCACAGAATTGTGAATAAAAAAACGCTGAAAATTAATTTTAATGGGGGAGAACAGGAGAAGTGTCTCATATTTGAGGATTTTGTTTAAAAGTTTGCAGTAATAAAAGTGGGATAGTTGAAAATAAAAACAGAGGTAAATTTACATCAACCATTTCAGCCACAAAAGTGGGTATTAAACTGCACTCTAAGGAGAATTTTGAAATTATCAAATCTTTAAATTCTTCTATTTTAGAATAATTGGATTCCTAAAATAGAGCAAAGGATTTGAAGATCTTACGGTCAAATAATTGGTAGTCAGCAGTCTTTCGTTTGTCACCATTAACAAAATAGTCTGATGAAATGGACGGAAGGTTTGCTAATTATAAATAGAGAGTGGAAGGTCTTGATTTACAAACACAAAATGTTATACTACTATAGCAATACTTTTTCTATAAAAAATAATAAACCCTCGCGCCGAGCCTGATTTTTCGTGAGCGAGGGTCATAAATTTATTAGAAATAATGGCTACTTTTTCAGCGTAGTTGGGCAGGTATAATCGGTCAATTTAAATCGGCCTGTTTGCAAAATGGCTGCAAACCCTCCTGCTACATCTACCAGATTATCATAGCCGCGTGACTTTAGTATGGAAGCTGCTATCATGGAACGATAGCCACCGGCACAGTGAATATACATCGTCTGATTTTTCGGAAATTCGGCCATTAAATCGTTAATAGAATCAAGTGGAAGGTTTTTGGCACCGTCGATGTGTTCGGCAGTATATTCGCTTGGGCGACGTACGTCAATGACTAAAACGTTTTCTATTTTTTCAGCCAATTCTTCTGCCGAGATAGAAGTAATCGAATCGGTTTCCTGCCCTGCTTTTTTCCACGCTTCGATTCCGCCATCAAGGTAGCCAATGACGTTGTCGTAGCCTACACGTGCCAATCTAAGCACGGTTTCTTCTTCTTCACCCGATTCAGTTACGAGCAAGAGTTCCTGTTTGATGTCAGGAATTAGGGCACCAACCCATGGGGCGAAATCTCCTTTGAGCCCAATATTGATAGAATTTGGAATAAAGTCTTTGTTGAACACTTGGGCACTGCGCGTATCCAATACAACAGCTCCCGTTTCATTGGCGGCGGCCTCAAAGGCAGCAGGACTCAATGCTTTATCCCCACGCGCCATCACTACGTCGATACTTTCGTAGCCGTCCTTATTCATTTTGACGTTTTGTGGGAAATACTGAGGAGGCTTGGTCAAGCCATTCGTGACTTCCTTTATGAACTCCTCTTTGATCATATCTGCACGTAGGGCATAATTAAACATTTTTTGGTTGCCCAAGGTGTCCGTAGTTTCTTTGCTCATGTTTTTGCCGCAGGCAGAGCCCGCTCCGTGGGCGGGATAAACAATCACATCATTGGGTAAGGGCATGATTTTGCCGCGGAGCGAATCGTACAGATAACCCGCCAAATCATTGATGGTTAAATTTGACTTTTGGGCTAAATCGGGTCGGCCTACATCGCCAATGAACAGAGTATCGCCACTAAATAGGGCTGTTTCTTTGCCATTTTCATCCAAAAGTAGATAGCAGGTGGATTCCATGGTGTGTCCGGGTGTATGCAACACCCTGATTTTCACTTTTCCTAATTGAAATTCTTCGCCGTCAGTTGCAATATAAGCCTCAAAACCGGTTTTAGCATTAGGGCCAAAAACGATGGGCGCTCCCGTTTTTTCAGACAAATCTAAGTGGCCCGAGACAAAATCAGCGTGGAAGTGCGTTTCAAAAACGTACTTGATTTTTGCTCCGTCTTTGGTTGCTCTATCAATATAGGGACTCACCTCACGAAGGGGATCTATGACAGCTGCTTCTCCTTCGCTTCTGATGTAATACGCACCTTGTGCAAGGCATCCCGTATATATTTGTTCGATTTTCATAGCCACATTGCTTTTACCACTAAATCAAATTCAAGCAGACAGAGTTCCGTTTGGCGCTGAATTTACATCGAAGCGGCTTTCACCGTGGCGTCAAATATTCCCGTTAATACCTGCCCATTTCGCTTGATTTGCAGGAAAATACGGTATTGGCCCGGTTTGGGGAATGCATAGGGAAAGACGATACGATTTTCGTGTTTCATCCCTGCCATCTTTTGAGAATCCATTCCTGTCATGCTTGCCATCAATAAGCGATCACGGTCGGCAGGAGTCATTGCTTTCAGACTTGCTATGTAGCGGTCAATGCTGTCGCGAAAGACTTGGGTATTGGTAGGTAAACGATAAATGCGAGTTGTATCAGCAATACGGCTTTGCATTGATTGTTGGGCCGCCATTGAATACGTACCAACGGGGTGAAGGTGAATATAGACCGAACCATCCGATTTGATAATGGCAGCGTGTCCGTTCATGCCTAAATAAGGCTCCAGCTCGGCAGGTTTGCCGGCCGGGTCAAGTACTTCAAATGCCAGTTGATACGGTTTTCCTGCTTCAAAAGATACATCTGGTTTGCCTTCCCATACGATGGAAGAGCCATCTTTTAGTTTGGTTTTGGTACCGGGTTTACCGCAAATTACTACGTTTTCGTCTATCGGGATTTGTTTGGGATTATTCAGTGGATCCGTAACCACGTATGTATCTTCCGGGTCGGTTTTCAATAATGCATTGCCATAAACAGCAGGAATCTCAATGGTATCGGTAATGGTTTCCGTAAAGCCTGACCGTTGTACAATATCAGCATAAACAAGGTATTTACCGGCAGGAAGTTTGGGTAAATACGCTTCAAACGTGGTGGTGTCGCGGCGTTCGGGATGAAGGTGAGCAAACGCATCGAAGGTGTTTTGACGTACCAAAAACAAGTGCATCAACTTACCGTGGTCGGGAATAAGATAACTCAGCGTGGTACGTCTTTGCCGGCTTTGAACCAATTGCAGCGTGTCAATTTTTAACTGAAAAACGCGTTCGTTATTTTGATTCATAATTTTGCCGGTTCCTTGCAGAGGTTTGTACATAAACTGTCGATAGTCATCTGTCCAGTTGTTCCACCAACTGCTTCCACCGTACAAAATAGCTGTGCAGGCTACGGCCGCAATGCCCATATTTGTCCAGCGAGCGCGGCGTTGCTTGGGAGTAAGCGGAATACCTGCTTTGAGCAAGCCGTCGCTGGCACTGGCACCAATGGCAGTAATAAGCAGCACCACTAAAAGCAGTCCTAAAATACTGAGCAATACACCCAACCCCGCTGGCATTTCGCGTTGGGCAGTGGCAATGGCCACTAAAGGAACTACGATTTCACTTTTGCCCGAGTCACCGTCAAGGGTGATTTGGACACTCGTAGCCCCCCCTCCCATCAACCACACAATTCCCTGAAATTGACCTGTTTGGTTAGGGACAGACGCCAGAGGGTCGGCTGAAGGAGCACCTTCGTCGCCCGTGCGGAAATAAATAGGGCGAGCCATTACCGTTTTTACGTTACCGTTTTCTACATAAACAGTCACTTGGGCTGTTCCTGGAATCACATCAGGGGGTTGTAGGCTTACTAAGACGCGATAAGCACCTGCTTGACCTTGAAACAATACACCCGAACTGCCAATATGCGCAAAAGAAAAGGTCGAGGTAAGAATGTAAAGTGTTGAAAAAAGAAGTATTGTTTTTAATCTAAAAGACTCCATAGCAAAGGGTTTGCTGTTTAGGGTTTACGATTTGGGTCGAATTCACTGTTGACTATGAACTGCCAACTATCGTTGTATTTTACGCATCCATTTTCCCCACGCCAGTCCAATCCGTGATGAAACATAACCAAACCCTAAAGCATAAGCGATACCAATGCTGAAATCAGTCGCGCTTTGAAGCATCCAAGGGGCAAATTTAAAGCGGTATTCCCAATTCGGGTCGTTGCCGAAATAAGAGTAATGACTACCAAAAATCCAATTGCGAGAATATGGCGATTCGCGTAAAAATTCGCCAAAAGGCCATTGAACCGCCAATATTAAAATCACAAAAACAACACTCATAATGGCTGCCATCCACCAATCGTTCAAAATAGGATAACGGTTTAAAAGCCAATCCATCGCCATTGCAGGGACAATCAACCACAGCGGAAAGGCAAAGCCCTGGTAGTGGTCAATGTGATTCCAAATAGGTCCTAACTTAGGTTCAGCAGGAAATAATGGAATAATCCAAAGCGTAAGGCACATCAAGGCCATATAGACACCCGTAACGGAAGTAATGCTCCAGCGCCCGCCTGCACCGCGACCGAAGGCCAATAAAAATAGAGGGAATGCCATGGCTGTCACTTTGTAAAAGCTTGAATTATGCATTTCCCAGCTGCCCATTTCCTCGGAAAGTAGTGTGTACCACATCGTCATCAAAAACCCACCTGAAAGCGCAAAAAGAACATTAAGGCGACGAAGACGGCGTTTGGTAAACTCATTGCTGAAAGGCTGACTTGCTATTTGGTTTTTAGCAGAAAGTACACTGACAATGGCTCCAAACTGCACACCGATAATTCCCAATGCCAAAACCGTATGTGGTGGTGAAAGGATTTGAACGTCAAGGCCATACGTATTGTGCCACCAATCATCAAACGGAGCGGAAGTAAGCATCATTAATGCGCCCCAAATGCAAAACAGGGCACCAAGGGAACTATAAAAAAAGCCCCATACCTTGACGCTCTGCGCTTTTTGGATGGCGTTACCTTTGAAAGTAGTGTACAATACCTGAAATCCCGAAAAGAGTCCTGATACGACAGCACCTACATAAATCACCGAGTGTGGTGGTGAAAAAAGGCCATCGCGCCCGATACTTGTATGCCAACATATATCCCATATAAGGCCTACAATAACGCAAAATGAGGAGAAAACTACCGCATAGAGATACGGCGGAATGCCGAGTAAAAAATCGCTGGTTGAAACTCGGTTGTAATCAGATGAATCCTCCAAAGAGGGAGAAAACGAATTTGCCATAACGGATTGGTTTTAGGGTTGTTGATAAGTGCTTATTCAATACATATATTCATAACTGAACGGGCTATTAAAAGTAATAAAAACCCAAGACAATCCAAACTTACTATTCCCCCATCCAGTTGCGAAATTCCCCCGCTTTGTCGCGACTGATGAATACATCTTCTGCTGCAAAAGGCTTGAGGTCGAGTTTGAGGCGGCTATTAAAATGAAGATGGACTTTATCAACCGATTTAGCGCAAAGAATAATTTGGCGGTTGGCCCGAAAAAAATGTTTGGGATTGAGCAGACATTCCAACTCGTCCAAGGTATAATCTACCACATACGAGCGCTCGTCCCACGTTTTAACAAAACTTAGTCGTTCCTGACTATAAAAATAGGCGATTTCTTCTATCTCAATAGGCACAAGCCGGGAGCCCTGTTTGAGTAAAAATCGCTCACGGTATTCGGAAGAAAACGTTTTTGTTTGTTTTATGAGTGACACAAGTTCATTGATATTCACTTGGTTGTCGGTGGTGCCATAGACTTTTTTCAATTCCCGAAACTTATTCAGACTGCGTCGCAGCGCCTCTTCATCAATGGGTTTAAGAAGATAATCAATGCTGTTGACTCGAAAAGCCTGTATGGCATATTCGTTGTAAGCAGTTGTAAATATGACAGGACTTTTGACTTCTATTTGGTTGAAAATCTCAAAACTTTGCCCGTCAACCAATTCAATATCCATCAGCATCAAATCAGGGCGTTCGTTGGTACGCAGCCATTGTACCGATGCTTCCACACTGTCGAGCATCGTTAATACTTGAATGTTTTCGTCGCACTCCTGCACCATTGCTTTCAACTGCCGCGCAGCCAATGCTTCATCTTCAATAATGATTACTTTCATTTTTTGCTGATGTATTAATTTTTAACCTTGGCCTCTTTTATTCCCTATTCTCCAATGAGCGGAACCCTCACTTCGAAAATGTCTTCTTTTTCATAAATCTGCACGTGAGGTTGTCGCAGTAATGCGTATTTTGAAGCAATATTCATCAATCCTTTTTTGCTGGAAGGCATTGAGTTATTGGGCTTGCATTGCAAATTGTTTTGAATGACAAGGTTGCCATCAATAGTTGTGAAAATCTTAATGTTCAGAGGTTTGGAAGTAGATACTACGTTGTGTTTTACGGCGTTTTCTACCAATAGCTGTAGAGTCAACGGAGGAATTTGGGTGTGGCGGAAGATAGGGTTAACGTTTACCTCCAACAAAATCCCGTCTTCAAAACGGGTTTTGAGCAATCCAAAATAAGCGTGGGTGAATTCCAACTCTTTTTCGAGCGAAATGAGCTGTTGCTCATTGCTTTGTAACAAATACCGATATACCTGTGACAAATCACCAATGAAGCGAACCGCGGTTTTATTTTCGTTGGACTTGACAAGCGCCTGAAGCGTATTGAGGCTGTTAAATAAAAAATGCGGCTGGACTTGGTTTTTTAACGAATCCAACTGCATTTCCAAATTGGCACGACTGAGTTCTTCGGTTTGACGTTTGCTGATGAGCCATTGCCTGAAAAAATAACGACTCTCGTAAACGGCAAAAATAATGGCTAGGTAGAACAAATTCAGTCCCACCATAAACAAGGTTTCGGAGTGAAACCAATCAAATTTGGGATCATTGTTGTAGACAAAATAGTCGAAGAAAAGCAACCGTTGTATGACCAAAACGACCACCGCTGGAAGACTGAGTATGCCCAAAGTAATAAGGCGTTGGCGTATTTTTTCGATTCCGGGATACCTTTGACGAACCCCGATAATCATCCAACGACCCACAAACCAAGATAAATACACGGAGATTAAGGCCGCAACTAAGAATTTAGCAGCCGTAAAGTTGTCTTCGCAAAGAGTTGGCAGATTAAAAAAAACGGTAGCTACCGCCCAAAGAATAAAGGGACCGATAAACAGCAGTCTTTTGTCATTGAGGGTTACGTTCATTGTTGATGCCAAAACAGTTGATAACAAAAATAAACGTATAGTTAGTAAATGGGAAATTGCCTGTGCGTGAAAGCACTAAATTGAGAACTGAATCGTCGTAAAATGAAATCAAAGGGTTATATAACAGGCCGAGTTCGGGGACAACGTTCGGGTGTTTTCTTACAACAAATCAAATCTCCTTCTTTGCATTTCGAAACAGATGACTTCATGGGGGCTTTGCTAAGCATTGATTTTAAGGACAAAGACTCTGAACTCAAACTGCAACTGCTGATAAAAAGCACATTGAGGAATAGAAGGCTGCGGCGCCAAGGTAGTTTTTTGAGCATGACTGTAGCGTTATTGGACGATCCGCCGTGGCGGTTGTAAGAAACTTATATATAAACGTACATCCGGAGGCCAAAATTACATCAATGCACTAATAATTCAATAGCCGTAGCAATAAATCCCTATTGAGTCAGTTCAAGCATTTTCAGAAAATCAAAGGCAGTGTCATAAAACGAGTGTTTTTTGAGGAGCGCTCCTATTTCCTTTTCAATAGCGTGATTGTCGGCAATATTGGAGAAATAAGCAAAAAGGTAGTTTTTTGAAGGAACTAACAATACACCATTGCTAAATCCGCAACTGCTGCCGGTATGGTAAATGGCCAATGGATTTTGGGCATCCTGCGCGTAAAACCATCCTAACCCATATCGGCCCTGTACGTTTTTAGGAAGCAAAATGTGTACCTTTTTTAATTCTTCTTCTAAATTCAGTAACTGATGGGTACGTATAGCATTATACCATTTTTGGTAATCTTTCAGGGATGTATAAACGCAACCGTCGCCTTTGGTGGCGCTTGTAACGCTTTGGTCTGAATCTTTCAATATACCTTCTTTCGTACGGGCAAAACCCATTGCACGATGCGGAATTGTTGCATTGGCTTCATAGATGCGCGTATCGGTCATTTTCAGGGGTTTAAAAATGTGTTCGGTTATGAAATGAATGTAAGACTGTCCCGAAGCTTTTTCAACAATTTGCTCTAATAAACAAAACCCTGAATTGCTGTATTTGAAGGTGCTTCCTGGTTCAAAATACGTTTTGGATTGTGAACGAAGCAGTGCCAAAACGTCATTGTCAAGAAGTTGAGTTTTTTGGGAGGCAGGGATAAGGTCTTCATAATCCCACACTCCTGATGAATGAGTAAGCAGATGCCTTATTTTAATTTTTTTGCCAACAACCGGAGAAAAATCAGAAAAGAATTTTAGCAAATTGTCTTCATAGGAAATTTTACCCTGCTTTACCAAAAGTAAAATACACATAGCCGTAAACTGCTTGGAGACCGAAGCCATTCGGAAAGTAGTTTGGGGAGTAATCGCTTCTTTAGTCGTGACATTGGCGAATCCAAACCCTTTTTGATACAACATTTTCCCATCTTTGATAATCATGACAGCAATCCCCGCTTGTGTAGATTTATATTGCTCACTTAGGAGCGCATCCAAGTCTTTTTCTAATTGCATTTGCGAACAAGCGATAAAAGGAAAAAATAATGCCCAAAAAGTGGCAATGTTAAGTAAACGCATGGTATGATGCTGCTTAATGTAAGTACTATGGATGAAATCGAAAAATAACATTTTTTGGTTGAAATTTACCATTTTACCTTAAACCTTTCCTTACTTCATGAATTCTCCTTCCAACCTTCGTTATGCGTGGTATGTAGTAGCGGTATTGATGTTAGCCTATATCTCGTCGTTTATTGACCGTCAGGTGCTTACTCTGCTCGTCAAGCCACTCAAACGAGATTTTGGTGTAACAGATACCCAAGTCGGGTTACTTATCGGTTTCAGTTTTGCCATTTTCTACACTTTTTTAGGAATCCCTATCGGTCGAATGGCTGATCGCAAAAGTCGGAAGCAGATTATTGTGTATGGAATTGCCATTTGGAGTTTAATGACGGCACTGTGCGGTATAACGGGAACTTATAACCAACTTTTTCTGGCCCGTATTGGAGTTGGAATTGGCGAAGCGGCCCTTTCGCCCGCAGCTTATTCGCTCATCACCGATTTGTTTCCGCGTCATAAACTCGGTACTGCCTTGGGCGTATATAACGTAGGTGTATATCTTGGGTCGGGGCTGTCTATCTTGTTGGTGGCACTAATTCTTAAATTAATTAGTGTAGAAGGGACGTGGACGCTTCCGTTTTTTGGGGAAATTTTTCCTTGGCAAAGCGTCTTCTTCATCGTAGGTGTACCGGGTTTATTGATTGTGGCACTGATTGCACTGACCATACGTGAACCTGAGCGCAAAAATCTGCAAAAAACAGCTATCACTTTTCAGCAGATAAACGTTTATTACTCCGCTAACCGCAAAGCCATTTTGTGTCTGTTTTTTGGAATTGCCTTTATGGCATTCGGTTCGTATGCTACCACTTCATGGACCCCAACGCTGTTAGTACGCCATTATGGATTGTCCGAATCGCAGGCAGGCTTATTGTTGGGTGGAATTGTTACCGTGTTTGCTACAGGTGGAGTCATTTTTGGCGGACGCTACGGTGACCGACTCACCAAACAGGGGTATCCCGACGCCAAAATGCGGGTCGGATTTATCGGTATGTCGGGTGGAGTTATTATCGCACTTCTTATCCTTCTCCTTTTTACCCTGACAAGTGCACCGCTGAAAGTATTTGTTGTGCTTTTGGCCTTGAGTTCTTTTGTTACTTCTATTCCTTACGGGGCGGCAACGGCGGCGGTTCAAGAGATGATTCCCGCTCCCATGCGGGCTACTTTTTCGGCTTTATTTTTATTTGTAGTCAATCTGTTAGGTTTAGGCGGCGGGCCGCTGATGGTAGGGTTTCTTAACGATAAACTCTTTCATGATCCCAATCAAGTACATTTATCGTTTGCCATTACCTTGGTATTCGCCTTTGGATTGTCGTGTTTGTTATTATTCAGCGGTTTGAAGGCATTTATTCAAAGCACTGAAAATGCAAGGCTGGAGATGGAAGAGTAGTTTAGGGCTTCTAAAACAACATCTAATCCGTTTTACTTAAACCGCTTTACCAAAACATAAAATCATTGCCGCAAGCGCATAATGATAAATGTCCGTAGGGTTGAAAGGCAGGTGATTGGTTGCTACTTTAGTGGCCAATCCAATCATCATAACTCCAATCACAATCCAAATGGCTTTTTGGTATTTTCTTAATAATCCATAGACGGCTATCAACATAACCAACAGCATGGTTAATGCCTGCACTACGGAGTCGAAAACTTGGAAAGCAGGATATAATAAAGTAACAAACAGAATAAGCCCAACGGCAATAGTTAAGATGACTGTAGAGCGTGAAAAGCTTTGACGCATTACCAGTCCCCAGATCGCGGCTACTACAGAAGCCAAACCAACACTTCCTGCCAATGTGCTTAGGGAGCGATGTGTGTCAATGAGTTGTTGGAAGCCTAAGAAACGAAAAACCCCTGCTGCTGCCGCTAAGGCAGTTGTTACTAAAAATATTCCCCAAAGAATTCGATTGTAATAAGGAAGACGTGCAAAAAAACGAAAAAAAACGACGATACAGACAGTTGCTAAAACAGCATCAGAAATGGCGTTGGAAAATTGAATCATAAGTAAGAAGGGTGTTAAGGATTAAAAGGCTAAAGATAAATCTTCTGGTTAATATACTTTATAGTTAGACGACTTTTCAGTTCCGAAAAACCATTGGCAAGGTATTATTATTTCGTAGTTCATGGCAGAGAACGGAGTGTTTTTTTGCTCTTAAAAATTTTTCTTGAAGCAGGGCTTTTGTACTTTCTCCATTTAGACCTACTTTTACTGGAAAATTTTTGGCTTCTGTCTTGAATAAAATAAAGTTAACCATCTTGAATCACGCAATTTATACCAACCACCAATGAGCGTATTAGTCAATAAAAACTCCAAGATAATTGTACAGGGCTTTACAGGTTCTGAAGGTACCTTTCATGCCCAACAGATGATTGAGTACGGAACTGACGTTGTGGGAGGGGTAACCCCCGGCAAAGGAGGACAAACACACCTTGATCGCCCTGTGTTTAATACTGTCGCTGACGCTGTAAATGCAACAGGTGCTGATGTATCAATCATTTTTGTTCCGCCTGCTTTTGCGGGTGATGCAATTATGGAAGCTGCTGACGCGGGTATTAAAGTGATTGTATGTATCACGGAAGGTATTCCAACCAAAGACATGATGATGGCAAAACAGTACATCAGTACTAAAAATTGTCGTTTGATTGGACCCAACTGCCCAGGTGTAATGACTGCTGATGAATGTAAAGTTGGTATTATGCCGGGCTTTATCTTTAAAAAAGGTACTATCGGCATTGTTTCTAAATCGGGAACGTTAACGTATGAGGCAGTAGATCAGTTGACCAGAGCAGGGCTCGGTCAAACAACGGCTATCGGTATCGGTGGTGACCCGATTATTGGTACTACTACCAAAGAAGCTGTTGAATTGTTGATGAATGATCCCGAAACTGAAGGCATTGTAATGATTGGTGAAATCGGAGGAAGTATGGAAGCAGATGCTGCCCGTTGGATAAAAGAATTTGGTACAAAACCCGTCGTAGGTTTTATTGCCGGCCAAACAGCTCCGAAAGGACGTCGTATGGGCCACGCAGGTGCTATCATTGGCGGAGCCGATGATACCGCTGCCGCAAAAATGCGCATCATGCGTGAATGCGGTATTTTTGTAGTAGAATCACCTGCCCTTATCGGTGAAACTATGGTGAAAGCATTGGCGAAAGCCTAAGAAATACCATCGAAATTCGTAATTTTGCAGGCAGCTACCTTATAGGTTAGCTGCCTGTTTGTTTTGATAAAATCTGATTGTAGGTGAGAAACCGAACATTTGTACTTTATTTTCTGCTCCTTTTTTCTTCTATACTTTTGCTTTCTGCCAAAGCGAATGCTGAAGTAGGGCCGGATAAGCAATATTTCTTGGTAAAAGATTTGAGTCAGGAATGGTTGGTTTATGATCAGCGCGAGAAAGAATATATACCGTATGTTCCAGAACAACATAATACTCAATTGTCAATTAACACCATCATTGATTTAGAAAGCAACCTTCATTACGAACTTCTCATCTTCGTCGAAAAAGACAATTATCTTTTTTTTAATGGCTCCTTGCGGGAAAACTTAAAAGCAGGAACGTGGCGTGTCATGCGTATTGACAGTCTTTATAACATTTACCGAAGCCCTCAATTGATGATTACCCTCTATGGTACGCCGGGGCAAGTGGGTAAAACGGTACTGATTGGACATCGAAAAGCTGCGATTGAAAAACTCATTACAATTGAAGAACAATCTTTTCTTAATCTCAAACCAAGAGAAGAAGCTGTCATGTCTGATTTTTTTGTGATAGGCATGTTGCTTTTAATAGTGTTTGCCACCTACTTATTTAACGGCTATTCGCGTGCATTTGAACGTGCCTATAGTGTATCAGACTTATTTCAAGTGAATATTCGTGACGAGTCTTTTTTGATTAATAAGCCATTCAGCCGTGTTAATTTGCTTTTTGTTGGCTTCCTAAGTTTACAATTAGGGTACTTATACCTGTTTACCCAAGACAAACAATACAACTTATTTTCTTCTAAAGAATTATTATTGACCGGGCAGTCTCTCTCGGATGCCTGGTTTAACTACTTCAAAATTGCTCTTATTTGTTTTGCTTTTTTGGTAGGTAAATATTTCAGTTTATATATTTTAGGTACATTATATCGTCTGGAAGGGATAGCTAACATTCACTATTTCAAAATAATACAATCGTCGCTGTTGTTTTATACAACCTTGCTTTTGTTAACCTCATTAGCGTCCTTTTACGTTTTTGACTGGTCTTCTTTGGTTCGGCCTTTTATTATTATTCCCGGTATAATTTTTTATGTATTACGAGTGATTCTCATCTTCTTTACAATTAGCAACAGCACAACTGTTAAAAGTTTATATTTAATTTCTTACCTTTGCATCGTCGAATTAATCCCCCTCATCATCGGGGTAAGGTATGCCCTGTAAGAGAAGCGGGCCGCCCCACTAAATGTCTGATATGAGCGAAACTATTTTGATGCAGCAAGACCGATTGAACAAAGTAGAGAGTATTCTGGTGACCCAAGCTCGCCCTACCGACGAAAAATCCCCTTATTTTGAGTTGGCGAGCAGGTATAATCTCAAAGTTGATTTTCGTCCTTTTATCGAAGTTCAGGGCGTATCCTTTAAAGATTTTCGCAAGCAGCGGATTAACATCATGGAGCATACGGCTATTATTTTCACGAGCCGTAATGCCGTAGATCATTTCTTCCGAATCTGCAAAGAAGCTAAACTCGAGATGCCTGCTGAAATGAAGTATTTTTGTGTAACTGAGCAGACTGCCAATTACTTACAGAAGTATATTCAAATTCGGAAAAGGAAGATTTTTGCGGGACAGAAGACCGCCGCTGATTTGTTAGATTTAATCAAGAAACATAAAAGTGAAAAATTTTTGTTTCCCTGTTCCGACAAACGACGCAACGATATTCCCGAATTTATGGGTAATTATGAACTGCATTTGACCGAGGCAGTGATGTATGAAACTGTACCGTCTGACTTATCTGACTTAACGGAAGTTTTTTATGACATCATTTGCTTTTTCAGTCCTTCTGGAATCACGTCGTTGTTTCATAATTTTCCTGATTTTAAGCAAAACAAGACCCGTATTGCGGCGCTTGGTCCTACAACGGCCAAGGCTGTTACCGAAGCAGGACTAATTTTAGATATTGAAGCGCCCATGCCTAATGCTCCTTCTATGACAGGTGCATTGGAGATTTACATCAAAAAAGTAAACAATATTTAGCAGAAATTGTGGCAATAAAAGGACAACTATTTGTCTGTACTTTGCAACATTCAAACCATTTTATGCGTTAAGGTAAGGGTTGAGTTTTCAACCCTTTTTTTATATCAAATTTTTTTCGCTAATTGTCGTTTGTATTGCAAATACCCCATACTATATGAAATACCCACGGCTACTTCTATTATGTACTTTAGGTTGGTTAGGCCAATTGCCGGGCGTAAAAGCGCAGCAGGATCCTCAGTTTAGCCTATTTATGTATAATCAGCTTTATCTAAACCCGGCAACAGCCGGTGCTGACGGTAAGACACGTTTACAAATTATAAATCGTATGCAGTGGCAAGGGTATCAAACCACTACAGGCGACGGCGGTGCTCCCAATACCTTAATAGTTTCAGGAAGCATCCCACTTAATTTTGCTAAAAGCGCAGTAGGTATCCATTATGTGAATGATCGAATTGGAGCTACCGGGAGCCAGGAGGTACAACTCTCATATGCTTATCGTATGAATATAAATGAAAATACGCTGGCCTTGGGTGCAAGAATCGGTTTCCAAAATCGTTATATAGACTTTAGTAAGTTAGTAGCTCGCGAACCCGGTGATCCACTTATTCCTACGGGGCGGTTAGGTCAGACACAACCGGACATTGCCTTAGGTGCCTTTTATGATGCAACCACATTTTATATAGGTGCAAGTGTGAACCATTTAAATCAGCCTAAGTTCAGCTTAAGTGGTGATGCAAATAATGCACTGGCACCTAATGCTTACATTACTGCCGGTTACCGATTGGAACCTATCTATGGATTAGAGATTCAACCGATGGTGCTTGTTAAAACTCCACTCGGTTTTAGTCCTAAGACCCTATCAGTTGAAGGAGGAGTGATAGCTACTTGGGACGAATGGATATTTGGCGGAGTAACCTATCGCCTTCAGGATTCGTATAACATAATTGCGGGTATTAATATTCTGAGTAACAAAGCATTGCGAATAGGAGGAGCCGTAGATTTGATAGGGAAAAGCCGTGATATTAAAGCACCAGCTTCTTATGAAGTTATGATATCTTATGCCCTTCCTGCACTGACAAAAGGCAAGAAGACACCGGTACGCACACCAAGATTTAGATACTAATAGATTTTGTCAAAAAAACTATGCTCTTTAAAAACATTGATAAAATGCAAAACTTTTTTTCAGCAGTATATTCTTTGGCAGAATTATTGTAGGACCATAGATAACCGTTTGATAAAAAGTTGCGGGTTTTTTATTATTTTTGGGCAGTTTTTGTCATTTTTGATAGTGGAATAGGCCTCAGTTGGGCAAAAAACAGAGAAATTTTAAAAAAAAGCACACAATAAACACGTAGAACTTCGTTTCTATACTGAAATTTTGAATTTAAAGGGAATCAACCATGAGCAAAAGGGTATTTTTCGGCTATGCCACCAAAGGAGCTTGGATTGTAATGGTAGCGGTGATGCTGCAAAGCTGCGGTTTTATCAAGGACAAATTCGGCGGTAAAAACAGTAAAAGCAGCAAAAGCAGTAAGAAAGGAGCTAAGCCGGAAGTCGGCGTTCGTAACGGGGAAGTAATTGCGACAGGTCGTAAAGATTATAAGCAAGATACCCCTTATGGAATGGTATTGATTCCTTCAGGCTCATTTATGATGGGTCAGGCGGATGAAGATGTGGCTGCAACGCAAGTCAATTTTAATCGCCGAGTGACTATTACTTCGTTCTACATGGACGATACTGAAGTGACAAACCATGAGTATCGTCAATTTGTAAGTTCATTAATGACCGATTCATTGTCGGTATTAGGTGAAGAAGAAATTATGGCCAAGTATCATCCTGATACAACGGTTTGGAAAAAGGATTTTACGTATCATAACGGTGATCCGATGCTTGAATATTATTATTCGCATCCTGCTTTTGATACATATCCTGTTGTTGGTGTGAGCTGGAAAGCGGCTCGTTATTTTTCTGAGTGGCGATCTAATTTATACAATGATTATCGTGCAAAAGAAGGTAAATATCGCTCGCCTAAGTTCCGTCTGCCTACCGAAGCAGAATGGGAATGGGCTGCTCGCGGAGGCCGTGCTTCAGCTAAATATCCTTGGGGTAACCCTTACGTCGCTAACGGAAAAGGATGTTTCTTAGCGAACTTCAAGCCTCAAAGAGGTAATTATGATGCCGACGGTTATCCTTACACTGCTCCGGCTAATGCCTATAATGCCAATGACTATGGCCTTTATAACATGGCAGGTAACGTGGCGGAATGGACACTTGATGCCTACGCTGATAATGCAACTGTAGTGAACTGGGATATGAACCCAATGAATGATAATCCTGATGAGCCACGCAAAATTGTACGTGGAGGCTCTTGGAAAGATGTATCCTATTTCCTCGAAACAGGTACGAGAGGTTGGGAATACGAAGACAACAAACGTTCTTTTATTGGATTCCGTTGCGTAGTTGAAAACTTGGCTGGTCGCGCGGCTACTTCTCGTGGACGTAAAAGATAATTTGAAAATTCTTAAAAAATAGAAGGGGTGCTGCCCATCAAGCGGCACCTCACTTTTTGTATAACCGTAATTAATTATTTGTAACCGATTCTGTAAACCAATAATTCTTAAATTTTCATCATGGCAGCACAAAAGCAAGGTGTTTTCTGGAGTAAAATAGTCCCAACTGCTTATGCGCTCGGAGCAGCCGTTGTTATTATCGGCGCTTGGGCAAAAATAACGCACGTAGAAGGTGGGAGTGAGATTTTGACAGTTGGTCTTTTGACCGAAGCTTTCATTTTTGTTTTGTATGCAGTTCAAAGCTTTTTGTTTCCTGCTGGAGATGAATACGCGTGGGAAAAAGTCTACCCTGAATTAGCGGATGACGCTGCTCCCGTACCTTCTCGGAAAGAAGAGAAAAAAGGGGTTGGGCTGACCGCCAATATGGACAAAATGATGGCAGAAGCCAATATCTCACCTGATATTTTTAATAATCTTGGTAAAGGCTTCAAAAGCCTTACGGATACTGTTTCCAAAATTGGTGATTTAACCGATGCAACTGTAGCCACCAATGACTACGCTAAAAATGTGAAGAGTGCTTCGGGAGCGATTGGTGAAATGAACAAATCGTATGGTGTTGCTATCAATGCGATGTCTTCTATGGCAGATGCTACAAAAGATGCCCAACAATACCGTGACCAGTTTCAGACGATTACTAAAAATATGGGTGCTCTTAACGCCGTTTATGAATTGGAGTTGCAGGATACTACCAAACATTTGAAAGCAATGAACGCTTTCTATGGTAATCTGACTTCTGCCATGGCGAATATGGCCGATGCTACTAAAGAATCTCAGCAGTTCAAAGCGGAAATGTCGAAATTGACAACCAATATCAATGCTCTGAACAATGTATATGGCAATATGCTGACTGCAATGCGAGGATAATTAATTTGATAGTTCACAGTAAGCGGTTGATGGTCTCTTTGGCATATCTTCTGTTTGCAAAATAAAAAATACTCTTAAATAAACTGTAAACTATAAAATGGCAGGAGGAAAAGAGACACCCCGTCAGAAGATGATTGGGATGATGTACCTGGTACTGACAGCGATGTTGGCCTTGCAGGTAAGTTCGGCTTTGTTGGAAAAGTTCCAATTGTTGAACAATAGCATGGAGGTATCATCAAATGCTGCTAATAAAATCAACCAGAGAACAGTTGATAATATTCGGGAAAAAGTTGAAAAATCGGGTAACCGTGCTTTTGAAGTAGCAATTGTAAAGCAAGCTGAAGATGTCCGCAAAATAGCGAGCGGAATAATTTCGGAAATAGATGAGTTAAAAACTCATATCATTAACGAAGCGGGTGGCGGAGTAGATCCAGAAACCGGT
Organism: Runella sp.; assembly: GCF_027484545.1. GTDB lineage: Bacteria > Bacteroidota > Bacteroidia > Cytophagales > Spirosomataceae > Runella. Next base: position 23,816 of record NZ_JAIXST010000192.1, read on the forward strand.
AAAGTAAAAAATCCGAATGAAGAAGACAAAGTAGCTATTTACATGATTGGGGCAAGCAAGAATGGAAAAGCGTATGAGTTGAAGAATAAACTCAATGGATTTGTTGAACAAATGAATAAATTGGCCGGTACAAACTTTGCCCCATTAGCGTTGGATGGCAAAGATGATCCACTCGCCAAGCGTGATAAAGATCAGCGTAATAAAGATTTTGCCTCGGTTAATTTTGAGCAAACTCCCGTTCCGGCAGCATTGGCAGTATTGAGCCAACGTCAATCGGAAGTTCGCCGTTTGGAAGCAGAAGTTTTGGATGCTTTGGCCGCCAAAGTGGGTGCGAAAGACATCAAATTTGACAAAATTTTGGCAATGATCAGTGCGGAATCCAAAATAGTAGTGGCGGGTACTAAGTTTAAGGGAGAAATGTTTATTGCGGCATCTTCAAGCGCACTTACACCAAGAATGAGTTTAGGTGGAGCACCTTTAAAAATTCAGGATGGTAAAGGTATTATTGAGTTTACGGCACAAGGCGGTGCTTATGATAAAGATGGATTAGCCTCAAAAACACTTTCAGGGATAATTTCTTTCCCTACTCCAAGTGGAAGAGATACTACCATCTCAATGAAATACGATTATAAAGTAGCTCGACCTACTTATCAAATTGAGACTGGAACTTTGCCTCCATTGTATCTTGCCTGTAAAAACATATTAAGTGTACAAAGTGCGGCACTTGGTGCACTTTGGAACCCTTCTTTTGGAGGAAGTGGAGCAGAGTTTATCAATAATGGTAAAGGAAAGGTCATCATTGTTCCTAACAATAAAAATGTTACTTTGAACATTTCAAATCAAGGAAATTTGATGGGTAGTGAGCCATTCAGAGTGTCTCGTGTACCGCGTCCAAGATTAGAGTTTTATATCAACGGGACAATTGTAGATGACAAACGTCCGGTTGCGGCAAGTATGGCTCGCAGTATTTCCGTGAAAGCTATCCCTGATGAAGGATTTGCTAATTTCTCTCCTGAAGATGCTAACTTTCGGGTGGAGCAGATTGTGGTCAGATTAGCAAGTGGTAACCGTCCGAAAGGTCAACCTGTAGTGATTTCGGGTCAAAGTGGTTCTATTGCCAATTTAGCTGCTATAGCTGCTCCTGGTGATCGTCTTGTAGTTGAGATTTTAGGCGTAAAACGCAAAAATTTCAAGGGCGATATCGTTGATGCAGGGGTAGGTAATGAGACTCGTACAATTCCACTTAACTAACATTTTGTGAACTTGGTATGCAATTTGCAGGCAATTGTTCGTTAATGATTTAGTGATTTAAAACAGTAAAATCAAATGACAAGATTAAGCAGCTTATTGGGAAGTGTAGCCTTGGTAGCCTTAGCCGTAAGTGTAAAAGCCCAAGAAAAAGACACGAAAGGTGTCAATCCGCTGTCGGTCCGCGAAATAAGCGATGCCGATGTGATGATGAAGCGTACACTGTGGCGTCGGTTGGATTTACGGGAAAAGCAAAATCAACCTATGTTTTCAGTAGGAAATGAAATTACTAAGTATATCATGGATGCGGTAAAAGCCGGTCTTTTGGATGCTTACGTGGATCCTGACATGACTAAGAAAATGGCAATGGGTGACTTTAGCAAGTCGCTTCAAATGCCAAATCAAGGTCAAACGGTTACAGAAGATGAGTTGAAAGCGGGATTTGGAAATGAGAATGCCGCTCAGCCTGGCGACGGTTGGGGTGATGCAAAGAAAGACGATAAGAAGACGGCGAAACCTGCTGATGATGGCTGGGGAGCAACTACACCCAAAAAAGAAACACAGCCTGTAGATGATGGCTGGGGAACGCCGGTTCCAAAGAAAAAGACAACGGCAAAAGGAAAGAAAGGATTGGCTCAGGCTACTCCTCCTAAACCTAAGATTGATTCGACCGAAATCAAACGGAAAATCGCTGAAGAAGCTGCTGCCGCCGCCGCTGCTGCCGCTGCGAAAATGGAAGAAAATCAGTGGTTCCCAAAAGATGTAGCTATTCTTGAAATGAAGGAAGACTGGATTTTTGACCGTAAGCGCTCTCGTTTGGTGTATGATATTCAAACCATTACGTTGGTATTACCTGCTGAATTAAATCCAGGTGGTATTGAAAAACCAATTGCTACGTTCAAATACAAAGATTTGGATAAGTTATTCCGTAGTGATCCAAAGAAATTTATTTGGTTCAATGAATACAATACAGCACAGCACAAAAATTTAGCCGATGCCTTTGACCTCCGTTTGTTCAATGGACGTATCATTAAAACGTCTAACCCAATGGATCGTGACTTGATTACGATTTATGGTGGAGAAAAAGAAGCCCTTTGGAAATCAGTTCAACTTGAAAATGAATTGATGGAATTAGAACACGGCTTGTGGGAGTATTAATCTACTCAAGATGAAAATAATAGAAAGGCGGCCAATTTGGCCGCCTTTTTTATTGAAAAACTACGAAGGATATTCAATTGCAGTGCCTGTTTCCCGGTGAGTTTTAGATTCAAAAAGCCGCTTCCAACCTTCCTGTAAAAAGCCGATACCATAGCCAAACAATTGAACAAAAGCAGCTATAATGCTTAGAAATCCTACTTTTAGGCTGCCTGATTGGCGGGTTGCATCAATAAAAATGAGCAATTTATATAGTGCTAAGAATGCAATACCCGCATAAAAAAGCCATGGGTGGATCAGCCAAAGAAAAGGAATACTGATGCATCCAAGCGTAAAAAATAGTGGAAAAGTATGGACGAGTTTCAGTTCGTTGGGATAAAATCGAGCAATATTTATACGAGCTCGACCAAAGAAACGAAGTTGTCGAAAAAAAGCACCAAAATCTGTACGACGCTTATGATAAATAAAAGCTTCGGGTAGCAAAGCTGATTTAAAACCGAGACGCAGAGCTGTAATACTAAAAATGATGTCTTCACCCATACGACTGATTTGAAATCCGCTGGTTTGTTCCCAAACTTTACGGGAAAGACCCATATTGAAACTTCGAGGATGAAAAGTGCCTCCCAGATTACTTTTTTTTCCTCTGATTCCCCCAGTTGTAAATACAGAAGTCATCGAATAACTGATGGCTTTTTGAATGGGAGCAAAGCTTGGGTGGTCAGTGTCCGGGCCACCGTATACGTCTACGAATTGGGTATTTAAACGATTTTGAACGATTTCTAAGTAGTTGGCTTCTATCAGGGCATCTGAATCGAATAAAATGAAATAATCACCTTTTGCCCGCTCAAAACCATAATTTCTGGCAAACCCCTGTCCACCATTTTCTTTATAGAAATAGTAAATTTCCAGTCGATCTTTAAAAGATTGAACTACTTTTTCGCACTTTATTTTTGAACCGTCCTCAATAATAATTACCTCAAAATTTTTGAACGTTTGTTGTACTAAACATTCCAATAGTTCGGTCAATTCGTCAGGCCGATTATAAACGGGAATAATAATGCTGTATTTACGCATGACTCACTTTGATTTTGATGGCAAGTTAGTATTTTTACCAGTATGACCTTAACCTACTTTTTTAATAACAATAGTTTGTAATGCTTTAAGCGGCAATAGTGCCGAAATGATATAGTTCTTTGACTTTGGGATTATTTTTATGCTTGTCATGGTCAATACCAAACACGTCAAAAAATCTAT
>NZ_JAIXST010000194.1 GCF_027484545.1 Runella sp.
AGATCTGTGATTGAACATTCAAACGCTTGGATTGATGGGTTTAAAGCCCTTTTAGTGAGGTTTGAATTTTCAGTCAAAAATTGGATGTCATTGCATTTTATGGCATTCTCAGTCATTTTCCTACGTAAAATCAATAAAAAAACTAAAGTTTAAACAGGCTCATAAATAAAAATGTCGAATTCAGAGTGCAGAATGTCGAATTTAATAGTTTATTTCACTCGACATTCTGCATTCTGACCTCGACATTCTGAATTGGTCATTCTAAATGGCTTTCTCGACGGCGTGGCCGCCGAATTCGTTTCGGAGAGCAGCTACTACTTTACCAGTAAAGGTGTCGTCCTGCTGCGAACGATACCGCATGAGGAGCGATAACGCAATGACAGGCGTTGGAACTCCCATGTCTAAGGCCGTTTCGAGCGTCCATTTTCCTTCCCCCGACGAGTGCATAACCCCTTTGATGGTATCCAATTTGGGGTCTTTGGAAAAAGCATTTTCGGTCAATTCCATCAGCCAACTTCTCACCACAGAGCCGTGGTTAAACACCCGGGCCACCTGTTCCAAATTAAGGTTATAGTTCGATTTCTCCATCACTTCAAATCCTTCGGCTATGGCCTGCATCATTCCGTATTCGATTCCGTTGTGAACCATTTTTACGAAATGCCCACTACCAGGACCGCCCGCGTGCAGGTAGCCGTTTTCGAGGGAAATATCTCTGAATACTGATTCGCAATAGCTGAATACGTCGTCTTCACCGCCAATCATGGTACAGGCACCCAATAAAGCGCCCTCTACGCCGCCGCTGGTACCGCAGTCTAAGTAGTCAAACCCTTTGGATTTAAGGTATTTATGACGACGTACGGAGTCGTTGAAGTTAGAGTTGCCACCGTCAATGACAATATCATTGGGAGCAAGATGAGGGAGCAGCGCTTCTATGCAATCATCCACAGGTTTGCCGGCAGGTACCATGAGCCACACCACCTTGCGTCCTTCCAATTGTTGGCACATGTCCTCTAAACTGTATGCCGGAGCAATGCCTTCCAGAAGGATATTTTTGACATTTTCGGTGACTACATCGTAAGCCACCACTTCATAGCCATGACGATGTAGATTAAGTGCTAAGTTGTAGCCCATTTTGCCGAGACCTACGAATCCGATTTGCATATTTTATACGAAGTGAATGAATGATATAAAAGAAGTGAGAAGCAAAATTAACAATTCTAAGCTTCTCACTTCTGAATTTCGGCTTCTTTTTACTATTTATCCCACCACACTTTGGTGTCCAAATCGTCGGCACCCTGACGGGCAATGGCTTCTTTAACGTTGGTACTGTTGACCGAAATCTCTGAGTTAGGGTACGTTAGGCGTCGGATGAAGTCACCCTTAATGGATTTTCCCGGGAAAGGATTGGGCGACAGTTTAGGGAATCCGCTTCTTCGGAAATTGGCAAATGCTTCGGCACCGTTTAGGAAGGAAGCCACCCAATATTGCGTATTGATTTGTTCCAGTGCATTTGCTGCCACAAAGGGATTGGCCTTTAAATAAGTATCAATGGAAGCCGCCGGCACGGCAGCGTTGGCATCATACAGAGCCAATTGTTCCATGTGCAGGCGCACACCACGATTATAATAAGTTTCGGCAGTCGTGCCGGTTACCCATCCCCTCTGGGTGGCTTCAGCCAGTAAAAGTTGCGTCTGAGCAGCCGTTACCAAAAACGTGGGAGCGGTATTTTTGGTCATGCGGGTTCTATCAACTTGACTGAAATCGTAAAAACTTGCCAATTTGTTAAGTGCTACTTGAGAGGCTATGGTGCTGTTGTTGAATCCAAAAGGCATCCCGATTTGCACAGCGGGATCAGTAGAAGCGCGTGAGGCCACTTGTTCGGGGCCTGATTTTGCCCCAATATACCGTACGGCAATGGATCTTAAGCGCGGATCATTGGTGTTTTTAAGAAAATCAGCAAAAGGAGCGGCTAAATATACGTTGGCGGCTTCGGTTGCGTTGAGTAGGTTTCCGATACCGTTTACGTAGCTGGCATCATGGCGAATTATGGCGTTGTCGGCGTTAATCTCCATCACACCGGCCTGAGCGGCGCGGGCTACTACCTGCTGGGCTTGGGCGGCATCTACTTTGCTCAAACGCATACCGGCACGAAGCAGCAGCGAATTGCCGTATTTTTTCCAAAGTGCAATATTGCCGGTATATAATATATCGGCAGTCTCTATCGTCTTAGAAGCATCCAAAGCCGTGGTAGCCTCGGTAAGCTCTTTAATAATGCCCGCATAAACTGATTGCTGGGTGTCGTATTTTGGCGAAAAAACCTGAGTGGTATAGCCTTTTGAAGCATCTGTGTAAGGTATGTCCCCGTAGGTGTCCGTCAAAATCATAAAAGCGTTGGCTTGAAGAATTCTGGCCATGTTGGTCAGGTTGCTGCGGTTAGGCAGGGCTTTGGTTTGATCAATTACATCCTGCGTATGTCGGATAACGGAACGATAATATTTCTGCCAGTTCTGCACCGTATTATCACGGATGTCCTGATTGAAATTAGCCCCTGCCAATACGCCTTCGTTGGGAGTGATCATTTGTTGAACAATACCCATATCGTAAAAGATAGAGCTGTTCGTAAAAGACGAATTAACAGTGGCATTGTTAAGGATAAACACCGGATTGATGGCGGTAGCGGCGGTCTTGTTGATGTTGAGATCATCAAAGCCGTTATCGCAGCCTGTCATCAAGCCCCCTAACCCCCAGAGGGGGAGTAAAAGAGCGATTGTTTTTATTATTTTTTTCATTGTTCAATTATTTGTAGGTGTCCCCGAAAGCATTGTATTAAGCCCCCTTCAGGGGTTTGGGGGCTTGAATTAAAATTTAACGTTCAAATTAAAGCCCACACTGCGCGTAGTAGGCAAGCCTGTTGATTCCATACCCACGAGGTTGTCTGACGAGTAGCCAAATGATTCAGGGTCGATATTGTCCACCCATTTCTTGAGCATCAACACATTGTTGGCTACCAGACTCAGTTTGGCGGACTTAACAGGGAAGTTTTTGGGTAAAAGCTTTGTAATGTCATACCCTGCCGTAATTTGGCGCAATTTCCAATAGCCCCCATCATAGATGATAGGTTCTATCAAGGCTTGCGAGCGTACTACCGACCAATAATCCTGCACGGGCGCTTTCACAGCATTCACTTCTCCTTTTTCGTTTACGCCTACCCCCAATACGCCACCTTCGCGGCCTACCAATGTCATTTTGTTTAATCCATGACGCACTGCGTTGAAGTTAGTACCGGAAAGCATCATATTTCCCAGTTTGAAATCAATCAAAAACGATAAGTTGATACCTTTGTAATTGAAGGAGTTATTGATGCCTCCCACCCATTTTGGTAAAGCACTGCCGAAGGAAATCAAATCGGGCGTGCGAAGCGGAAGGCCATTCGCACCAAAAATCATTTGCCCTTGTTCATTTCTTCTAAATCCAAAACCATAAATTTGCCCCATTTCCTGACCTACTATCTGGCGCAATTCTCCGTTGAAGACGTGTGTGCCAACGGTAATACGCTCACCGGGAGTGTCTGTCAAAAGGCTCAACACTTTGGTCTTGTTATAAGAAGCATTGAAGGTCAAATCCCACTGAAAATCGGATGATTTGATAGGTACTAAACCCAGCAATGCCTCCGCACCGTTGTTTTGGCTACGGCCGCTGTTTATCAGGGTACTTGTAAAACCGGAAGCATCAGATATTTGTGCCGAAACGATTTGATCTTGGGTAAGTTTCTGATAAATGGCGGCATCTAATGTAACGCGGTTTTTAAATAACTTCAACTCTAAACCAATTTCTTTTTCTGAAATACGCATCGGGCGTAGGTTGGCGTTGGGTACGGTATTCCCCGATGAGCCGCCCACCGGTTGCCCGCCAAATAAATTGGCGTTGATACCATAAAAGAGCGACTGTGAGTAAGGGCTTACGTCGGTATCACTACCCACCTCGGCATAGGCAGCGCGAAGTTTACCGAAAGATAGCCAATTGGGCGTGTTTTCAAATGCCTGAGAAAACACATAACTTGCCGAAACAGAGGGATACAAAATGCTGCGGTTGGCAGGGGCCAGCGTGGAAAACCAGTCGTTGCGGGCAGTAACGTTTACAAACAAATAATCTTTGAAAGAAAATTCTGCCGAGCCATACAACGAATTGACCGCTCTTTCCGAAAGTCCGTACTGGGGATCTTTCAAGCGGCCATTCATTACGGTATAAAGCCCACGCACTACAAAATCCTGTACTTGAACTGAGTTTAGATCTGAACGACGATATAATTGATTGCCACCCACATTGACATCAAGGCCGAAGTTGTCAAAGGTTTTTGTGGCTGCTACCAGAAAATCAAGGTTGGTTTCTCTAAATCTCCGCGACTCTTGGGTGTAAATACCGTTCACAAAACCAACGGGTGCTGCCGCAAGTGAAGCTTGGCCTGTAGGAAAATTGTTATAATCCTGGTCACGCGACCAGTAATCTTGCCCTACGCGCCCCTGTATATATAGCCAGGGAGTCATGTTGTATTTGACTGAGATATTGCCAAAAAGGCGGTCACGGCGAATATTCTGAAACTGCTCCGATAGCGTAAAGTAAGGATTGGTTCGGTTCATGAACCGTGAATAGATAAATTCATTACCTGCAGCATTAAATTTCTTGGCTTCCAATAAATCCAACGGCATGGAATTAGCCATGTTGGCAATAGAAGTTGGAATAGAGTTATCTTGGTTGGCAATGTTTGGCGGATTTTTGTTGTATTCCTTAGAGTAATTAATGTTGCCCGCAAAACTTATTTTCTTTGACAAATCATACGCAAATCCAAAATTGATGGTCTTACGGTTGAAGCTATTATTGGGTACAATTCCTTTACTGTCCATGTTAGAAATTGAAAGATTCAAACCGCCTTTGTCTGAATTGGTAGCCAAAGAAACCGTATTGGTAAAGTTGGAGCCATTGCGGTAGAATTTTCTGATGCGGTTGTAAACAGGCTCATACGGTACTGTGACGCCATCAAAAAGTATATGGGTCATGCCGGGCTGAAATTTCTCCCCAAACGACCATTGACCCGAAGTGGGGTTGGGGGTAGTGGGGCGAACACCGTTCTCACCTTGACCGTATTCGTATTGATAATTAGTGAAGTCAAGCGGGGTTTCGTTGGTGTAGTTGGTGTTGTAGGTAACGCCAATGCCCTTGCTGTCGCCTTTAGATTTGGTTGTGATCATGATTACGCCATCTTTAGCCCGAGAGCCGTACAGGGCGGCCGCCGTTGCCCCTTTCAAGACCGTCATGCTTTCGATATCGTCGGGATTGATAGAACTGAGACCATCGCCACCGTCAGAGGTATTGCCGCTGCCGCGTACTCCGATAGAGTTGTCGGATGCCGCGTTGCCGGGGTTAGTACCAAAGTTTGTATTGTCAATCGGTACACCGTTTACCACAATGAGCGGGTTGTTTTGCCCCGAAATAGAAGACTGCCCCCGAATCCTGATTTTGGAAGTACCTGCCGGTCCTGTACCCAGACCGGAAATATTTACGCCCGCAATTTTCCCTTGGAGGGTATTCATGAAGTTAGGTGATCGGTTTTCAGTAAGCGCATTCGCGTTGATGGTCGTAGTGGCGTATCCCAGTTTTTTGGACTCTTTTTTGATACCGAGAGCAGTAACTACTACTTCCTGCAATGCTTCGGCGCTTTCGGCGAGTGAAACATCAATTTTGGTCTGATTTCCAATAGAAATCTCTTTAGGGCTATAACCGATGAAACTGAAAACCAAAGTAGCTCCTGAGGGGGCGTTAATGGCGTAGTTTCCGTTTCCGTCGGTAGATGTACCCGTATTGGTTCCTTTTACCAATACGGACACGCCGGCTAACGCTGATTTGTCATTTGCATTTGTGACAGTGCCACTTATGCGGGTTTGCGCCCAAAGTGTGCTTTGGATCGCCAGGTAAGCCATCAATAGTAGGGCAACTCGTGGCAAGGATAAACGTTTTCTCATCTGGGTGAAAGATTGGAATGATGTAATAATGAAATTATAGGGTGCTTAACTGATTGCAAAAAAAGCATAGTATTGTACAAAAAACTTCTACGAATGGACGATGTAGAATTTTGCAATATTTTTATGTTTTATTTAAAAAATTTAATAATTGTTTTTTTAGTAAATGAATCTACCCGTTCAGCCGCTTTTGCCGCTGCCTGATTTTGCTCATATAAGAGAGTTAGTACGTCTCAAAAATCCTACCGTTCGTCTCAATGACTGGCCGGTTTCGGTAAGGGGAGGAGTGCAAATTGTATGCGTTCTGGAGGGGAAATTTGAGTGGATGGTGGAAGGGCAAAGACATGTACTTTATCCCAATGATGTAGTGGTTTTGTGCCCCTGGCAAGGCTTCGGAAGCCCTACAAATACCCTCGAAATCGGGAGCCTGTCCTGGATTATTTTAGAGCCCGAATTGTTCGAAGTACATAGAGAACTTTTTTTGGGAAAATGGTCGACAATTAGTGAAAACGACCAAAAACTCATGGGGCGGCTTTTGGTTTCTCATGCCCCTATGGTTTTAAATAATTTGAAGCAGGCCAACGATTTGCTGTTACGAATTGAAGCAGAAGTAAAACAGGCTGAATTTGCGTATCAAACTCGTGTTAATCAATTGTTGGACGAATTGTTGGTAACGATTGTGCGTCACCTGAGCCAACAACAAAATCAGCGTCGGGATTTCCCCCATGCTTTTGAACAACTCGAACAAATGCTTCGTGATAGTCTGGATCATCCCTGGACAGTAGAAGAAATGGCTACTGTCGTGGGGTCGGGCAGCACGGCTTTTACGGAAAAAGTGAAGGCTTATTCGGGTTTTTCTCCGCTCAATTATTTGATTAATATTCGAATTGCCGAAGCAATGAGACAATTAAGGCAAACGAGTAAGAGTCTGACTGACATAGCATTAGATACGGGCTTTTATTCCTCACAGCACTTTTCGACGACCTTTAAAAAATTAACAGGTTATACACCGGGACATTTTCGAAAAAAAGCTCCCTAACCCCAAGGCTAATTAAAAAACTCCCCCATCGGGGGCGGGGGGGCTTTCAATTATTATGAATTGCATTATCACCATAGACATCGGAACCACAAAAGTTAAAGTTTCAGCTTTTGATGAAGCTACCAATTTGATTGGTTGGCGGCAGGGCACATACCCGACCTTTCATCCACAGCCTGACTACAGTGAACAAGACCCGGAGCAGATTTATCTGACGGTGTTGTATGCGCTTAAAAGCCTGCTTAACGATGAATTAACAAAAAAACATCACCCCGTAGCGGTGGTTTTTGGGGCTTCCATGCACAGTATTTTGCCCATTGACAAGCACGGGGTACCCTTGCGAAATGCTGTCATTTGGGCCGATAACCGGGGACGTGACGAAGCCAATGCGCTCAAAAATTCGGAAGAAGGAAAAGTGATTTATGAACAGACAGGCACCCCCCTGCATCCCATGTCTCCGTTGGTGAAAATTCGTTGGTTTCGGAATCATACCCCCGCCACTTGGTTTGAAAAAGTCTATAAATTTATCTCCATAAAAGAGTACATCATTTATCAACTTACGGGGCAGTTAGTTGTTGACCAAAGCATTGCTTCTTCTACGGGTTTGTTCAATATTCATTCGCTGAAATGGGATTCTTTGGCGTTGGATTATGCGGGAATTAAGCCCCAACATTTGTCAGAACCTGTACCTATTGATTTTGCAGAACTTAAATTTAAAAAAGAATACGTTCGACTTTTTCGTCTTTCGAGTGCCACCAAAGTGATTGTTGGAGCAAGCGATGGGTGTTTTGCTACGGTTGGTGCAGGTGTTGTGACCGAAGGAAACGCAACCATCACCATTGGTTCAAGCGGAGCGATGCGCGTGGCAGGCAAGCAAATGATTCAGGACAGCCAACAGCGATTTTTTAATTACATTTTAACGGAAGGGAAATACATATCCGGAGGCCCTACCAACAATGGCGGTGTGGTATTTGAGTGGTTTGTGCAACAATTTGGAGCATCAGGTGTGCATTTGGACATGGAACACACGGTCAAACAATTGCTGATTGAGGCCGAGCGCGTACCGGCAGGAGCAGGCGGACTTTTGTTTTTACCTTATTTACTCGGAGAGAGAGCCCCACTTTGGAACGCCAATGCACGTGGAGCGTACATTGGGGTCAATATTACTCACGAAAGGCGGCATTTTATTCGTGCTACAGTAGAAGGAATTATTTATGAAATGTTCAGTATCGGTAAACTCCTTCAACAGTATCGTTCCATTGAAAATCTATACATCAACGGAGCATACGCAACCCTGCCTTTATTTGCACAGATATTATCTGACGTATTTGGTAAAACGGTTTATGTCAATGATAAGCACGACAGCGCGAGTGCAGGAGCTGCCCTATTAGCGCTGACACACTTAGGAGTTTTCAGCGATTTGGAAGCGGCGGCTCAAACCATTCGTTCGGTAGAAACTTATCAGGCCAATGCCGCTCACCATGCTCAGTATACCCGTTTTGCGGAAATATTTGACCGATTGAGCTATAAGTTGGCCGAAGATTTTGATGCGTTGGTAGCGTTGCAGGGATAAAAATCGTTTGTTAAAATAAATTCCAATTGCCCAATTCATGATAACCTTCCTGCAACTGTCCCGTGCGAAATTGATTCACAAATTCGTGAGCTTTACGGGTGGGTTCCAGCAGGCGATAGTTGCCGATGCAGTGTAAAGTGACGGTTAAGCTATCTTCCAAACTCATCTGATTGCCCGGCGAAATGAAAATCGGGTTTGCCTTGTTTTTACTCCGAAGGGCATACCCAATGACCTCTTCTTTGTCTTTAATCAGCGAATATTGGCCTTTGTAGTCGCCTGGATGCTGCCATTTTCCAAAAAGAATTTTCTTGGCACAGCCCAATGTTGCCGTTTGAGTAAGGCTGCCAAAATGGGCGGCAATCCCCATTCTTCGCGGATGCGCTATCCCGTGTCCATCTACCATGATGATGTCAGGTTTTGTGGGTAGTTGCGCAAAGGCTTCCACCAAAGCCGGTATTTCCCGAAAAGCTAAAAAACCGGGTACATAAGGAAAGACAGTCTTACTTTTTACCAACGAGTAAGCAATCGGTTGTAGATCCAAATAACGCAGGATAACAATACCCGCATAAATGATTTCACTAAAACGATTCAGGGAAATATCTGCACCCGCGATGGTATGAATGGGCTGTTGTCGGGGAGTTAAATCAATACTTTCACGCAATTGAACTTGAATCGCTTTGGCTTCGGAGATGGTTAATCGATCGTAGTTGAGCTTCACTGTAAAAGTGGATTAAAAAGCACTTTAAATACATTTTTAGTCAAATTTTCGTTATCTGTAGGCTTGCCTAAGTCGTTGAAAATTATATCAATACGGTAAAATTGTTGCCTTGGCATGATTTGTGAGCAACCATTGGGAAGTATATTTTAAAAAGTTATGCCAAACTCAACAAATCCATGAAAAAATTACTTATTTCTTTTTTGATTCTGTTAGCAACTATCATAGCAGTATGGGCACAGGCTCCAAATGCTTCATCATCCAAAAATAATTGGCGAATAAAGGATGGGAAAATCCAACGGTTTTTTGGGGAAAATTGGGAAAATGTAGAATTGCCCACAACTCTACCAATCACCGCACTTGATGTATTAACTGATGATTATGGCTGGGCAGTTGGCCACAATGCGACACTGCTTCGTTGGGATGGTGAACGCTGGAGTGATGTGTTGGTATTTACCAATGAAAATCTGACGGCAGTATATCTTGCCAATGCTCAGGAGGGTTGGGCGGTGGGAAATCAGGGAACAATTCTTCATTGGAACGGCACAAGTTGGAACCCGGAAGCTTGTCCACTAACGGAAGCACTGGTAATTGTGAAGCCTTTAGCTACAGGGGTAGTGCAAATTACATCGCAAAGCGGAATTACGTTGGTGCAGGAAATGGGTGTTTGGAAAATACAACTGGTTGCCAATCAACCAACGATGGCTGGCAAGCAGATCGAGTAACTACCTGAAGAAATCTTTTGCTTCTTTTAAGAGAGCTTTGTATTCGGCCAGTTCTTCTACTTTTTTATAATAGCCAATGGCTTTTTTACGGTCTCCTGCCCGAAGAGCAATGCGGGCCAAACCTGCATAAGAAAAAGCGTGGTACTCTTTGGTATATTCGTCGTCGTAGGATTGGCGAAGAGCCGCTTGGTAGAACTTGACAGCTTCTTGGTCGTTTTTGAGGTGCTTTTCCTGAATTAAACCTTCAAATGTTCGCCATATAATGGGGAAAAACTTGTCCGTCCGCTTGGTAAGTCGTTCGAGGTAAGGTTTGGCTTCCTCGTATTTGTTCAGAAGTAATAGAGCTTCCGTGTATTTCATCAAAAATATGGGATTGTTAGGGTATTTTTGGGTCAATGATGCTAAATAAACACCGGCACGTTCATACCGTAATTCATGTTTTAGAAAAATTCTGGCTAAATAAAATGCTGATTCCGTGCGTGTAAAGACCCCCTTTCGGGCGGCAACATCCATTTGTCGAAGGCCTTCCTCGCGGTTTCCGTCTTTAAAGAAAAATAGCATGGGCTTAACAATCGGATGATCTTCAGGATAGCGAATTACGTAATAATTGTATAACCCAGACGAAAAATAAAATTCAGGATTTTTATCCATGTATTTAAACCCTTCCATCACGTAATCATACGCTTGTTTGGCTTCACTGACGGCCTTAAGCTTATCGCCATTGTAATTATGCATTAATGCAATATAGCCATGCCCTGCCATTGAAAAGAAAGCGGCTTCCGGACGTGTCTTTTCGTTTTTCTCTAATACTTTGGCTTTTGCCAAACAATCATGTAATAGACTAAGGTATTGCCCACTAACCCCTTTGTTGTCTTTCACGGGCAGGTATTGCCATTGTAGCTGCATGGCTTTGAGCATAGAATTAACGGGGTGATTAGGATATTTGGCTCGAATTTGTCGTGCTACAGGTTCAACCTCTCCAAATTCATAATTATAAATATGATCAATGGCTTCCAGAACTAAATTTTGGGTAGGGATGTCGTACAGAATTTGAGTATGGGCTGTGGGAGAAACAAAACAAAAAGCAAAGAGAAAAAGGAAAAACTGCAAAAAGTGAGCGAGAATTGAGTTTTTTATTTTTGAGGTATTTCCTTTAAATAAGAGAATGTTTCGTTTCATGTAGCGGTTACTGCAGATAGATAGAAAATGCTAATTTTGGGCGTTCGGTGGGAAACCTTTAGCTTTGTCCTTAACGTTAAAGAACCAATAAAGAGTTTAATAAACAATTATTTTTTTACGGAACGAGGGAGTATTCATCAGAACCTAACCCGGATTTACTGTTGATTGCCGACTATTGACTGTGTACGCAAAAATTCATGATTCACTACGACCATTTTACCCTTGACAACGGCCTTGAAGTCTATGTCCACGAAGATCATACTACTGCCATGGCGGCAGTCAATATTTTGTACAATGTTGGCTCGCGTGATGAAGAAGAAAGCCGCACCGGCTTTGCTCACCTTTTTGAGCATTTAATGTTTGGCGGCTCCAAGAACATACCTGCTTACGACGAACCGCTCCAAAAAGTAGGCGGAGAAAACAACGCTTTCACCTCGCCCGACATTACCAATTATTACATTACTCTCCCGGCCGTCAATTTGGAAACGGCCTTTTGGCTCGAATCCGACCGGATGATGAGTCTGTCATTTGACCCTAAAGTGCTTGAAATTCAACAAAAAGTAGTAATAGAGGAATTTAATCAACGTTACCTTAATCAGCCTTATGGGGATGTTTGGCTTAAATTGCGTCCGTTGGCTTATCAGGTGCATCCTTATCGCTGGGCCACAATTGGCAAAGAAATCAGCCATATTGAAAATGCGACACTCGAAGATGTTCGACACTTTTTTTATAAATACTATCTTCCCAACAACGCGATTTTGGTCGTGGCTGGCGATGTGACGTTGCCGCAAGTGAAAGCATTAACGGAGAAGTGGTTTGGACCCATCGCAGCAGGGGAGAAGTACGTCAGAAACTTGCCTCAGGAGCCGATTCAAACGGCTGCCCGATTTATGGAAACGGCGGAAAAAGTACCATTGAACGCGCTCTATAAAGCGTATCATGTTCCGGGACGTTTTGCGGAGGATTATTATACGGTTGATTTGATGAGTGATGTGTTGGGACGTGGAAAGTCAGCACGTATGTATCAAAAATTGTTGAAAGAGAGAAAGTTGTTTACGAATATCAACGCCTATAATACAGCTTCAGTGGATCCAGGTTTGTTCGTAGTACAGGGAAATCTGAACCCGGGTGTGACGTTTGAAGAAGCCGATGCTGCTGTGGAAGAAGTCTTACAGGAACTGGTAGAAATAACGTTGCCGGAAATGGAGTTGAATAAAGTAAAAAATCAGGCCGAATCTACACTTGCTTTCTCAGAAGTTGAACTGCTTAATCGGGCCATGAATTTGGCGTATGCAGCCAGTTCGGGAAACCCCGATTTGGTCAATTGTGAAGCAGAACAAATACAGGCTGTAACGGTAGAAGATGTGCAAAATATGGCTAAACGAGTTCTTAGAAAAGAAAACAGTTCTACGTTGTATTATCGAGCCATTCAATAAAGAAAAGACGAATGAAATTTAGAATCGGACAGGGTTACGATGTTCATCAATTGGAAGAAGGTCGAGATTTTTGGTTAGGAGGCATTAAAATCCCTCATACTTATGGCGCAAAAGGGCATTCAGATGCCGATGTGGTGTGCCATGTGTTATGTGATGCGCTGCTGGGTGCGGCCAATATGCGTAATATCGGCTACCATTTTTCGGACAAAGACCCGCAATGGAAAGGCGTAGACAGTAAAATACTCTTAGCAAAAGTTTTGGAAATGATTCGTGAGGCAGGATATGAGGTCGGAAATGTAGATGTAACGGTGATTTTGCAGGAACCAAAACTCAATCCACACATACCCATTATGAAAGAATGTTTGTCAGGAGTAATGAACGTAGATGTCGAAGATATTTCCATCAAAGCCACTACTTCCGAAAACATGGGATTTGTAGGCCGAAAAGAGGGGATTGCCGCATTGTGTGTGGCTTTGATCTATAAACCTGAAGGGAGATAGTTAAGAGTAAGAATAAAAGCAGTGAAGGATACCATTATTTCAAAACCCAATACAATGAAAAAACACCTTGCCTTTCTTTGCAGTTTGATTGCCTTGGCTGCCTGTGGCCAAAACACCAACAACGGCCCCATTACTCAACCGCTTGGTTTTGAAGAATATGACCCTATCTCAACGCTCAAGGTCGCAGAGCATAAAGTAACGCGATCGAAATTTCCATTTATTGATGTTCATAATCACCAATTCGGGATGAATTCTCAGGATTTAGGAAAATTGATAACTGATATGGACGCGCTTAATATGGGAGTAATGGTCAACCTGAGCGGTCGGGGGTTTTCGCAACAATGGGAAGAAGGCACTTCTACCATCAACGGTGCCATTGCCAATGTTCGCAAAAATTATCCGAAACGGTTCATGATTTTTACCAATCCTGAATTGAAAGACATTGGTTCACCGGGCTATGGGCAACGCGCTGCCAAGCAAATTGAAGATGATGTAAAAGCGGGAGCCGTTGGAATGAAAGTGTATAAAAGCTTGGGATTCAGCGGCATCAAAGACACCGACGGTAAACGCGTAGCCGTAAGTGACCCACGTCTTGATCCAATTTGGGCAAAATGCGGTGAATTGGGCATTCCGGTCATTATTCACACTGCTGACCCCAAATCATTTTGGGACCCTATGGACCGCTACAACGAGCGTTGGTTGGAACTCAAAACTCACGCAGGACGCAAGCGAGATGCCAACGACCCCGTTCCTTTTGACTCCTTAATGCGCGAACAACACGCCGTTTTTGCCCGTCATCCCAAAACGACGTTCATCAATGCACACATGGGTTGGTATCCCAATGACCTTAAAAAACTGGATAGCCTGATGAAGAAATTCCCAAATATGTACGTAGAAATCGGAGCGGTCATTGCAGAATTGGGGCGTCAACCTCGCGCTGCCAATCAGTTTTTTACCAAATGGCAGGATAGAATCCTATTTGGAAAAGACAGTTGGGTGCCTTCCGAATACGCAACGTATTTTCGGGTTTTGGAAACGGATGACGAATATTTCCCTTACCACAAAAAATACCACGCTTTTTGGCGGATGTACGGAATGGGTTTGTCCGACGAAGTGCTGAAAAAAGTATATTACAAAAACGCGTTGCGGATTATTCCTAATATTGATAAGTCGCAATTTCCTGATTAAATACAGCATGATTTAAGTAGAGATTTTGAGTGTTTTTGGAAGAAATGATTCGAAACAATTACCAAAAATGGAAAATAGAATTTACAGAGTGGTCATTACCAAAGATGACACGGGAGGTTATTTTGCTGACATTCCAACACTTAACTACTGTATAGCTTACGGTAGTACCATGGAGGAAGCGATGCAAAATATTAGAGATGCTCTGGAAGGCGTTCTTTTAGTAATGGAAGAAGAAGGACTTCCTATTCCTGATGACAGTAATGCAGTAGAGTATTCCATTTCTGTACCCATCAATTCAGCTTCTAAACTTTTGATAGCATAACTTGATGAATCAGTCACCAAAGAATTTAATCAAGGTTTTGGAAGCAAAAGGTTGGATAATGAAACGTATTAATGGTAGTTATCATTTAATGTATCACCCCGAAAGAAAACAGACAATGCCTATTCCTGTCCATGGAAACAAAGATATTCCCTTGGGATTGTTTTTGTCGATTCTTAAGCGGACGGATACGAGCATGGATGAATTGTAAGTTAATGTTTTAAGAGCTACATAAACCCACATAAACTAAAAGAATGTCTCATTCCCTTCCCTCGGTTCATACATTACTCCAATCGCGTGGCTATATTGCTGACGAATACGTAGCAATGTCAGTCTATTTGGCAATGCAATTGAATAAACCGCTCTTGATTGAAGGTCCGGCAGGTGTGGGCAAAACCGAAATTGCCAAAGTAATGGCGCAGGCGTTAGAGACAGACTTGATTCGACTGCAGTGTTACGAAGGATTGGATGCTCACCACGCCATTTATGAGTGGAATTATCAACATCAGTTGTTGTATTTGAAAATGGGAGAAAGTAATAAAGCAGAACGCAGTCAGGAAGAGATGGAGAAATCTATTTTTAGTGAGAAATTTTTACTGAAACGCCCCCTTTTACAGGCACTTACGCACCCAAAGTCTCCCGTTTTGTTGATTGATGAAGTAGATAGAGCCGACGAAGAATTTGAGAGCTTTTTACTCGAAATGCTTTCGGATTGGCAAATAACCATTCCCGAAATAGGAACAATTAAGGCGACCCATATCCCGCACGTGATTCTGACGGGCAATCGTACCCGTGAACTTTCGGAAGCCTTGCGTCGGCGGTGTTTGTATCTGTGGATAGATTATCCGCCCTTTGAGAAAGAATTGGCCATTGTAAAATCGAAAGTAGAGCAAATAGACGCGACGTTGGCACGTCAGATTACTGCCTTTATGCAGGAGTTGCGAAAACAACGGCTCAATAAAGTGCCGGGCATTGCTGAAACACTCGATTGGGCGCAGGCTTTGGCAGGTATGCACATCAATCATCTGGAAAAATCGTTGGTAGAATCTACCCTCGGAGTTGTCCTGAAAGATTGGCAGGATATTCGACAAACGCAGTTGAGTCTGTCGGAGTTATTTGATAAAGTTGGGATTAAGTCCAAGTTGGAAGAAGCGTAGAAATCCCCGGAAAGCTAATTGCACAGTTTGAAGTTGTTGGTAAAAAAAGCATTTTTGCATTAATATCTTACCTCGATGAAGTTATCCAAGAATCATATCCGCCGAATTCAAAACTATTTTAAGACACAACCGGTCTTGAAGGCGTATCTGTTTGGCTCGTATGTACGGGGAGAAGCAACTGAAGAAAGTGATGTGGATTTGTTGGTTGAATTAGATTATTCTCAACGAATTGGACTTCATTATGTACAAATGATTTTTGATTTGGAAGACTTACTTCATAAAAAAGTGGATTTGGTTTCAGAAGAAGGCTTATCAAAATACATTCGACCCTATATAGAAGCAGAAAAACAACTGATATATGAAAGGTGAATTGGGGGATGAAGCACGACTTCGACATATTTACGATGCCATTTTAGAAATTGAGACTTATACACATGATGTTGATATTGATAAGTTTTTAGGCAATTCAATGATGCGTTTTGCTTGTATTAAACAAATTGAAATCATTGGAGAAGCGGGTAATCATGTTACAAAAACAACCCAACTGCGGTTTAGTGAAGTAGAATGGCGCAAAATTGTTGGATTAAGAAATATTGTCATCCACGAATATTTCGGGATTGACTTTGATGTAATTTGGGGGATTATATTGAGTGATATTCCCGACTTGAAGGTAAAAATTGAACACATATTGAATCAACTATAAGAAATGCAACAAAAGAAAATCGTTCGCGTAGGCGATATTGAGTGCGGAGCCGATGAATTATTCCTGATTTCGGGGCCGTGCGTTATTGAAGACGAAAAAATAATGATGACTGTAGCTGAACGCCTCAAAGAAATTTCGGAGCGGCTGGGTATCAAAATAATTTATAAGTCTTCTTTCATGAAAGACAACCGCAGTAGCTTGGATTATTACATGGGTCCCGGTTTAGAGGCAGGTATCAAGATTTTGGCAAAAGTAAAAGAGCAATTTGGCTTTACGCTTTTAACCGATGTGCATTATCCTGAACAATGTGCTCCGGTAGCCGAAGTGGTAGACGTGCTTCAAATTCCTGCGTACCTCTGTATGCAAACTACGCTCGTCGTGGCAGCTGCTAAAACAGGCCGTGTGGTGAACTTGAAACACGGGCAATTTTTGGCTCCTGAAAATATGAAGCACCCTGTCAAAAAGATTGAAGACAGTGGAAATGAGCAGATTATCCTGACCGAGCGGGGTTATACTTTTGGTTACAATGACTTGATTGTGGACCCGCGTAGTTTTTATCACATGAACAAAACGGGCTATCCCGTGGT
Source organism: Runella sp. (assembly GCF_027484545.1). Classification (GTDB taxonomy): domain Bacteria; phylum Bacteroidota; class Bacteroidia; order Cytophagales; family Spirosomataceae; genus Runella. The sequence goes on from NZ_JAIXST010000194.1 coordinate 17,133, forward strand.
ATTTGACGTAACTCATGCGATTCGTAAATACGGGATTCCTTCTAAAGACAGCAAAGGCGGGGCACGTGAGTATTTGCCTGTGTTAGCTCGCGCCGGCGTAGCTGCGGGAGTGGATGGCTTATTTGTGGAAGCCCATACCTGTCCGTCAGAAGCGCTTTGTGATGCAGCGAGTCAGTTGGACATCAATTATTTGGAAGAGTTCTTGAAGCCTCTCATCGAGCTTCACAACGTCGAAGTAAAATACCGCGCTTCGGCTCAGGTATTGGCTTAGGTATATAAACCTCACAGGTTTCACGGTTTGACGATTTGTAAACCTGTGAGGTTTTGCTACAAAAATTAATCTGCTTTTATCATCCACTTCTTTCCATCCAATTTTAGGGTCGAATGAGCTACTCGCATCGCTTCATACTTGAAAAGCATAGTCAGCTTGAATGAAATTTTCTTTCCAACAATTATAGTCTCCGTTAAAAAAGCAAGTCGTTTTTACTATTTACAATCGCAGAATTTGTCATTCGGTTTTGAAATTTTTTGGGAGATTCTCCTATCTGCTTTTTGAATAGCCGAATGAAATAGGAGTAATCTTCATAACCCAAAGAGTCAGCAACGGCAGCTACGGTTACATCATTGTGAATCAGCATTCTTTGTGCCTCTACCATGACTCTTTTCAGAATCAAATCGGTCGTTGTTTGGTTTAATGTTTCCTGACAAATGCGATTTAAGTGACGCGTTGTCATATTCATTAAATCAGCGTATTCTTTAGGAAGTTTTTTCGTTTTGAAATTTTCATCAATCAATTTCTCCAGTTTTTTTATTCTGTTGTACTGAAAAGGCTGTTTATCAACGACTTTGTTGTGTTCCTGATAAGACCTTGAGAGTTGAATATAGGTTAAATCAATCAGCGAATTCAGTTTTTGAAATTTGAACGGTAAATGGGTTTGATATTCTTCGTAAATCGCTTTAAACAAAGGTATTACAGAGTCCAAAGCATCTTCTTGCAGGTAAATAACGGGGTAGTTAGTTTGGAGATAAAAGAAGGGAAAATCGGTCAACTTTTTAGAAAGATACGCGGTATTATAAAATGATTCGGTGTGGAAAAAAACGTAGCCGTTTATATCCGCCGACAGCTCCCACGAATGCACTTGCCCCGGCGTAAGTAAAAATACGCTTCCTGGACGTACTTCGTAGGTGTCAAAATCTATTTCATGTTTCCCGCTTCCTTCCGTAAACAATACCGCAATATAGGTGCTGTGTTTATGTGCTGAATTAACAAAACGATGACTTTGAAGATGACTCCGTAAATTATTGGCATAAAATGCGGTTACCAAATCGGTTTCTGAAAATTCCGTGATACCGTAAATGGGAATGTTTTTCATGAAAAATGTCCGTATTATCCTGTATTTGGCTACAAAAATGGCTTATTTTTGGTAATAAATAGCTTTATTTTTGTATATTCAAAAAATCAAAATAAAGCTCATGTCGCTCATTCACGCCCTTCAAAATAAATGCCCCAAATGCCATAAGGGACAAGTGTTTAACACGAAAAATCTGCTCAGCTTCCGACCTGCCGCGATGCAGGAGAATTGTCCTCATTGTCATTACAATTTCAGTAAAGAGCCGGGCTTTTACTGGGGCGCTATGTACGTCAGTTATGGACTTGCCACTTTAGAAATGGCTGTGGTCTATGCAATTTGTATGACGTTAGGAGCCAATGCCGTTGATGTTAAAAATTTAGTAGTCAGCATTTTAGTGGTACTCATTCTTTTTCAGTTCAATTTCAGAATGGCGCGATTGATATGGCTCTATCTTTTTACGAATGTGATAGAATCGTAATAGCTAACCGAACGGACACGATTCCGTACTCGCTTCTGACTACTCACTGCTTGGATTACCGTATTTTTCCCATTTAGCCAATACGGCTTTAAAATCTTCGGGCAATTCTGACTCAAATTGCATCCATTCTTTGGTGCGTGGGTGCTGAAAACCAAGCGATTTGGCATGAAGCGCCTGACGAGGCATGAGTTGAAAGCAGTTTTCGACAAAGGCGCGATAACTGCCGCTCGTTGTACCGCGCAGAATTTTGTCGCCGCCATAGACCGAATCGCTGAATAATGGATGTCCCAAATGCTGAAAATGAGCCCTGATTTGGTGCGTTCGACCCGTTTCCAGCTTGCATTGAACCAAACTTACGTATTTGAAAGATTGCAGTACTTTATAATGAGTCACGGCATGTTTTCCCTGACTGCCATCCTCATAAACCGCCATTATTTTGCGGTCGCGGGCACTGCGACCGATGTGCCCTACAATGGTCCCTTCGGCCTCTTTGGGTTCTCCCCAGATAAGGGCATAATAGGTACGCTCAGTCGTATGTTCAAAAAATTGCCGCGCAATATGCGCCATTGAATATTCTGTTTTGGCAATAACGAGCAGCCCTGAAGTATCTTTATCAATTCGATGAATCAGTCCGGGCCTTGCTTCGCCGTTTCTTCCCGTAGGTAAGTTCTGAAAATAATAAACTAAAGCATTGACAACAGTGCCCGTCCAATTTCCATGAGCAGGATGAACCACCATACCTGCAGGTTTGTTGAGAACCAATACCTCCTCGTCTTCATAAATAATTGTAAGCGGAATATCTTCGGGGATAATGTCTGTGTCGCGTGGTGGATGCGGCATTGAGACGGTAACCACATCCAATGGCTTGACTTTATAACTTGATTTTACTGGTTTATCATTAACTTTTACCGACTCAGTTTCAATGGCGTTCTGTAGTTTGGTCCTTGTAATATTGGAAAGGTGATGCTTAAGATAATGGTCAATGCGCATGAGGGATTGACCGCGGTCGACCACGATGCGGTGATGTTCGTAAAATTCCTCTTCTTCGTCGGTGTTTGGCGAATGATTTTCAATCATTGAAATATTTTTTAATTTTTGCAATAAATTTTTCAGCAGGGCGTTTCTTGGGCGATAACTATCTCTAACAAATTAACAATATTATGGACTATAATCAAGAAGGACAAAAGAAAGACCGTAAAAGCCTCCTCCTTGCGGCGTTAGCGATTTTAGCTCTTCTAAACGTGGTGCTGATTTATTTTTTCTACAAAGAACGGGAAAAGAACAAAGAACAGGAAACCGTCATTGCCGTTAGAACGGAAGAAGTTGTAGCTACTAAAATGAAGCTGGACTCAATTTCGGCGCAATTAGACGCTAAGATAGCTGAAATTCAGCAGTTGGGTGGGCAAGTGGACTCATTGATTACGTTAAAACAACAACTTGACAAGGACAAAGCAGCCTTGCGGAGCGCATCCAGTGCGGCCAATGTTGATTTATCTAAATACAAGCAGAAAATAAAGAACTATGAGGCAATTCTGGTTCAAAAAGATACCGATATTGCCAAACTGAAAGAAGAACTGGGAATTGTTACCGCTCAAAATCAGGAGCTTTCGTCCAAGGTGACGGGTTTAGAGGGTGAAAGAGAAACACTGCAGCGCACGCAACGCACTTTTGAAGATTCGGTGGGTAATTTGAGTGTCAAAAACCGGGAATTGGCCGAAAAAGTAACGATTGCGTCGGCATTGAAAGCAGAAAAAATTGCCGTAAATGCGGTTTCTGCCAAAGGAAAAGAACGCGATGGAGGAGCTTATCGAGCAAAACGAATTGACAAACTCAAAGTAGATTTCGATTTAGCGGCCAATCCTATCTCGCAAAATGGTAACCGTGAAGTGTATCTGCGCATCTTGGATCCCGAAGGGGCGGTGATGGCCGATATGGCGACTGGCTCAGGGACTTTTGTTTACGGAGGACGCGAAACCGTTTATACTGCTAAACAAACACTTAACTATAGCAATGACGGCTCGCAAGGCTCAATCATTTATTCACGCGGCGGTATTCCTTTGAAAAAAGGGGACCATACCATTGAGCTGTATTGTGAAGGTTTCCGTATTGGTTCAACGACGTTTAAGGTACGTTAGTCGTTGAAAATAAAATAAAAAGGAGTTAAAGGTTACGGGTTAAGAAGGGCAACTTTATTAACTTTTAATCTTTAACTCCTAACTTTTTTATATGGAATCCATAACTCTTCACATTTAACTCCTATTTTTGCATTTAATATAAACTTTTTTACACATTTTTTTGTAGAAAACTCAACTATTGATTAGTTTTCGCACAAAACAAAACTTATCCTAATTTAAGTACTGAATGGCTCAACAACAACGCAGACCTTTTCGACCAGTAAGACAAGAAGAACCGTATCGTATCAATGAGCGTATCCGAGTACCGCAAGTACGCTTAGTAGGTGAAAATGTCCCACAAGGCATTTATGATGTGCAGCAGGCCTTGCGCATGGCGGAAGAACAAAACCTGGACTTAGTAGAGATTTCTCCCAATGCCGTTCCACCCGTTTGTAAAGTAATTGACTACTCTAAATTCAAATACGAACAAAAGAAAAAGCAGAAAGAAATCAAGGCCAATGCGCAGAAAGTGGTGATTAAAGAAATTCGCTTTAGTCCTACTACCGATGATCATGACTATGATTTCAAACTCAAACACGCCATCAACTTCTTGAAAGAAGGTGCCAAAGTGAAAGCTTACGTACAGTTCTCAGGACGTGAAATCGTATTTAAGGACCAAGGTTATAAGCTTTTAGAGCGTTTTGCCAAAGCATTGGAAGAAGTTGGCAAAGTCGAACTGGAACCCAAGCTTGAAGGCAAACGGATGAGCATGATTTTGACACCTAAGGCTATTAAAAAGTAGCTTACTGTATATGCTGATTAGAGTCTATTGAAAAAGCGCTTCGGTGCTTTTTCAATAGGCTTTTCTATTTTACCTAAACCCCATTGTGCTATGAGTAAGGTCTGTTTATTCCTGATTGCTTTTGTCAGAGTAGTCACTGTTTGTGCCCAACCTACGCCCAAACAAATTACCACCCTTGATTCTGCCTTAACCAAACTGTACGAACGCGGGATGCTAAATGGTGTATTCCTATTGGCACAAGAGGGCAAAGCAGTGTATAAAAAAGCCTTTGGGATTTCTAACCTGACTACTCGCGAACCGCTCAAAACAACGTCTGCTTTTAATTTAGCTTCTATCTCAAAGCAATTTACGGGCATGATGATTATGATGCTCAAGGAGAAAGACAAGCTCAGCTTCGACGATAAAGTGCAACGGCATTTGCCCGAATTTCCTTACTCAAACATTACGATTCGGCATTTGCTCAACCACACAAGCGGTCTGCCTGAGTACTTTGAGTTGGCTACTCAATATTACAATACGCTCGATACGCTGACCAACGAAAAGGTGCTTCAACTGTTGAAAAATCATCAACCGAAACTTGCCTTTGAACCAAACGGGAAGTTTTCTTACTGCAATACAGGTTATGTTTTGTTGGCTATGGTGATTGAAAAAGCGTCGGGGATGTTGATACAGGACTATTTTAATCAGCAGATTGTCAAACCGTTGGGGTTGAAAGATACCTATCTTTATAACTTCACCATTAAGCAATACCCAGCCAACCGTGTTTTTGGGGTTATACGAGAAAATGGGCAAATGCTTCCAAATGATTTAGTTCGTCTTGATGGTGTATCAGGTGACGGGAATGTGTATTCATCAGTGGAGGATTTGCTGAAGTGGGAACAGGCACTTTATACGGAAAAATTGGTGAGTGCCAGTACGTTGAAAGAGGCATTTACACCTGCGAAACTTAATGATGGTACGATTTCAAGATATGGTTTTGGTTGGTTCTTAGACGAATCAGGTAAAAAGATGTCGCATACAGGCAGTTGGGTAGGTTTTTTGAACAATATATCGAGAGACATTGATAAGAAAATTACTTGGATTATCCTTACCAGTTCAACTGACGCTACAGCGCGTTCTATTATCAAAGACATTCTGGAAGGGAGGTCACCCCAATTACCCAATACAAACCTAATAGCCAACGCCAATCTGATGGATGGAACTGGTACGGCGGCACGTCGGGCTTCGGTTCGGATGAAAGACAATGAAATATGGGAAATCGGTGATTTACAACCTTTTCCAAACGAAGCCGTTACCAATGCAAACGGCCTGACGTTGACTCCTGGATTTATTGATGCCCATAGTCACCATTTTGGTGGTTTGGAGACACATCCGGGTGCAGAGGCGCTGGTAAGCCAAGGGATTACAACGATTGTGATTGGGCAGGATGGTGGCAGTTTTCCGATGGATACTCTTCTAAGCAGAATGAATAAACGTCCTGTTTCGGTCAATGTCGCTACTTATACGGGACATTCAACCCTGCGGTCAAAGGCGATGGGAGCCAAAAGCTTGTATCGCACGGCAAAGCCCGAAGAAATTGAGAAAATGAAAGCTGAGTTGAAAACTGAAATGAGCAAAGGTTCTTTGGGTTTGGCAACGGGTTTGGAATACGAATCGGCTTTTTTCTCTAACCGTGATGAGGTATTGCAATTGGCGAAAGTTGCTGCAGAAGCCAATGGGCGGTACATCAGTCACATTCGCAGTGAAGACATTGGACTGGAGGAAGCATTGGACGAAATTATTGACATTGGCAAACAAACCAAGATGCCGGTACAGGTATCGCACATTAAAATTGCCAAACGTGACCAATGGGGACGGTCACCCGAAGTATTAGCGAAATTGCAAAAAGCACGCTCGGAAGGAATCAATATTACCGCAGATTGCTATCCGTATGATTTTTGGAATTCAACTCTACGCGTGCTGTTTCCAAAACGAGATTATACCAATTTAGAAAGCGCTGCATTTGCCGTTAATCAATTGTTTGACCCGGCCGGTTCGGTCTTGGTTCGGTTTGCGCCCAATACTGCTTATGCGGGTAAAACCATTGCAGAAATAGCCAATACTAGAAATGAAAAACCTGCTCAAACTTTGATGGCTTTAATTGCTCAAGCAGGTGATTTTGAGTCTAAAAATCCCGATTACAAAGGCAGTATTGAGACTATCATGGGTAAATCCATGAGTGAAACCGACGTGGCTAATTTCTTAGCTTGGCCATTTACGGGCATCTGTTCGGATGGCGGCTGGGGCGGGCACCCGCGTGGCTACGGCGCATTTACGAGGGTATTGGGAAATTACGTGAGAAACACCAAAACCTTGACCTTAGAAACGGCTGTTTATAAAATGACAGCTCTGACCGCGGAAAGTTTAGGTATACCAAACCGGGGACTGATAAAAACGGGCTATTTTGCTGATTTAGTGCTTTTTGACCCCAACACGGTGAAAGACAATGCCAACATTCAGAATTCAACGGCGCTTTCGTCGGGAATTGAAAAAGTATGGGTCAATGGGCAAATGGTGTATCAGAATCAGCAACCTACGGGGAGGTTTTCGGGGGTATTTATAAAGTCCCCTACCCCCCAACGGGGGAACTAATACAGTTAATGATAAAAGAACGTAGGTCAAGAATATGGAATACATTGTAAAAAATAACTCCCCCATTGGGGGGCGGGGGGCTGTCATTCTTACCAACGGCTTGCTCGTTACCAACGACGCCAAAACGGCACACGGGCTTATCCGCGGAACTGAACGCTACGAGATTGTAGGCGTGATAGACCCGCCGACTGCCGGACAGGACGCGGGCGCTGTATTGGACGGAAAACATCGGAACATTCCTATTTTTTCGAGTTTGACTGAGTCGCTTGAAAAGTTACAACCTATTGATTATTTGATTGTTGGAGTAGCTACGGTGGGCGGAGTGTTGCCTTCGGATATGTTGGAAATTATAAAGGCAGCGATTCAAAAAGGAATTTCTATTGTCAATGGTTTGCACGAATATTTATCCGAAAAGCCTGAAATAGTGGCTTTAGCCGAACAACATAACGTCCAATTGATAGATGTGCGCAAGCCCAAATCACGCAAAGATCTGCATTTTTGGACGGGGGAGATTTATGACGTAAAAGCACCCATTATTGCGGTCATCGGGATGGATTGTGCGTTGGGCAAACGCACTACTGCCCGCATGATACGTCAGGCGTGCGAAGCCAATGGCATCAATGCACAAATGATTTATACGGGTCAAACAGGCTGGCTACAGGGAGGAAAATACGGGTTTGTTTTTGACTCTACGCTCAATGATTTTGTGTCGGGCGAGGTGGAGCACGCCATTGTATCGTGTTGGAAAGAAACGAATGCGGAAGTGATTTTGATAGAAGGCCAATCGTCATTACGAAACCCGAGCGGGCCGTGCGGGTTAGAGTTTTTGATTTCGGGACAGGCCAAATACGTGATTTTGGTCCATGCACCTAAGCGTACCTATTTTGACAACGAACCGCATTGGGGGAAGATTCCGAGTGTAGAATCTGAAATTGAGATTATTGAAAAATTTGGCTCAAAAGTGATTGCGTTGGCGCTCAATACGGAAGATTGCAGTGACCGGGAAGCCTTTGACTACCAAAGAAATTATAAAGCACGTTTGGGAATTCCGGTTTGGTTGCCGTTAGAAGAAGGCATTGATGTTCAAACAATTCTTAGTCTCAACGCTGATAGGTTTTAAATTCTATCAGCAATTATCTCAGTTTTTAAAAATATACCACTATGTTCAAACAGCTTATCGTACTTTTTTTATTAGCAAACCTTAGCCTTGCTCAAAATAAAGAAGGTGAACCTTTTATCATTGGCAAGAAATATACGATGACCTCCAAAGTCCTCAATGAAGAGCGTACGTATTGGGTAAATCTGCCAACTTCGTACAACGATCCCAATTTTAGTCCACAAAAATACCCTGTCATGTATGTGTTGGACGGTAAATCGGTATTTTTCCCCTTGGTGGGGGTTGTCAATTTTATGAGCGGACGAGAAAGCGTCAATTTTCAAATCCCCGAAATGATTGTTGTGGGAATTGATACCGAAAATCGAATTCATGACCTTACCCCCAATCCAACAACCAAAGGGATAGATGGAACAGAACCAACCACTGAGGCTGGAAAATTGATGTTTAAAGGAAGTGGAGGGGGCGAGCTGTTTTTGGAGTTTCTGACCAAAGAGCTTTTTCCGTCCATTGAGACCAATTATCGGACGGTTCCGTATCGAGTGTATGTAGGCCATTCGCTTGGGGGGCTTACATCGACATACACACTTTTGCATCATGCAGGTATTTTTGACAGTTATTTGGCGATTGACCCTAGCCTCTGGTGGGATGCCTCAAAATACCCAAATGAAGCTCATAAGGTGCTACAAAACTATGAAACCAAGAAAATTCAGCGGTACTATGTAACTGTGATTGATTCTATGTACGCACCCGGACAGAGCTATCACCTCAATGCGATACATAAGATGAGTAATCAATTGGCCAAATATGCCCCCGAAAACCTCCAATGGAAACTTCAGGTGATTCCTAAAACAGATCATTCTTCCATTCCATTACTGAGCTGGTATGAGGGTTTGCAGTTTATATTTGAGGGTTATGATATGAACCATTATAGTTTGATGCAAAACCCCGACTTAATTGAAAAGCAATTTGATGAATTAGCAAAAAAAATAGGTCTGCGTATGTCGCCACCCGAAACAATTTTTGAGATTTTGGCACATTATCTTACCGCTCCCAATCGCTTTCCGGATGCTCAAAAGTCGCTGAAAGTGATCAATATGGGACTGAAATATCATCCAGAATCGTCTAATTTACACGATAAACTGGGGGCTGCCTATCTGCTTAATAAAAATATTCCTAAAGCCATAGAGTCTTATCAAAAAGCCTTAAAATTGAATCCTGCCAATGAAATTGCAAAAAAACGCATAGAAGATTTGACAAAACAGACGAAAAATTAATAGGTAAAAAGCAGACAGCCGAGATGTCTGTACACCAATGCAAATGAAAATCAAAACTATCCGTTCGTATGGCAGAAATTTGGCGCTGAGTAAACCTTACAGCATTGCAGGTTATACCTTTTCAGAGGTAGAAAATGTGTTTTTGGAGATAGAGTTGGAAAATGGTATTATCGGGATAGGAGCAGCAAGCCCGGCCGAAGAAGTGGTGGGTGAAACCTGCACCCAAACGTTGCAGAACTTACAAACGGATTTTGTTCAAAACCTGATTGGGCGAGATATACGGCATTTTAGGCAATTGATTTACGAAACCAACCAAGCATTTTCAAATTTTCCTGGCACGCAAGCCGCCCTTGATATTGCGTTGCATGACGCTTTTGGACAATATTTGGGCATTCCCATAGTAGAATTTTACGGCCAAAAAATCAAAACATTATCTACTTCTGTCACCATTGGCATTATGTCGGTAGCAGAAACACTTAATGAAGCTGAAGCCTATCGAAAGTTGGGTTTTAAAGTTCTGAAAGTAAAAACAGGTGAAAATTGGCAGGAGGATGCAGAGCGTATCCTGAAATTGAATGAACGCTACCAAAACCAATTCAAAATCAGGGTAGATGCCAATCAAGGGTATAGTTTAGAGGATTTGAAAAATTTTTTAGTGGTTACGAAAAGCGTTAATTTAGAGTTGATTGAGCAGCCGTTGCCCGTAGGAGACGAGCATGAATTGCTAAAATTAAATGTAAAAACCAGAAAGTTACTCGTGGCCGATGAATCTTTGAAAGATGCTCGCTACACCCTCCAGTTTTCCCAAGAGCCGCAATTGTTCGGCATTTTCAATGTCAAGCTGATGAAATGTGGAGGTATTTTGAATGCCTTTGAAATTGCAAACATTGCCCAACAAGCTGATATTGAGCTGTTTTGGGGTTGTAATGACGAAAGTATTGTTAGTATCACCGCTGCCTTACATACGGCTTTTGCCTGCCCCACAACAAAATATTTGGACTTAGATGGGAGTTTTGATCTGGCAGAAGATGTAGTAAAAGGCGGATTTGTGTTGGAGAATGGGTATTTGAGATTAAATGGAAAACCGGGATTAGGAGTTAAAATGATTGAATGATGATGAAGTGGATTTTACCAAACAGGAAGATACTATTTTTTGCCCTCATCTTTACCATTTCGAACCCGAAAGGGTACGGGAGAGGAATCTTTGGCACTTTTGGGCAAAGCGATATAGAGAAAATAAGGGCTTATCGAAAGGGCAACGAACACAAGATTTTAGCAGAATACTTTGAATTACTGTCTATTCCAAATTTTGCCTTAGACAAACGAAATATTCAAAGAAATGCCGAATTTATAGTAGCACTTTTGCAAAAACGGGGTGTTAAAACGCAATTGTTGTCTTCAAACACTTTTGGTACTCCCCCTGCTGTTTACGGTGAAGTTATGGTCCCTAATGCCAATCGTACCATTGTTTTTTATGCCCATTACGATGGTCAGCCCGTCAATCCTGAAAAATGGCATCCTGATATAAAGCCCTATACACCTTTACTTTTGACCAATTCGATTGAAAAGGGCGGGGAAATAATACCATTCCCAAAGCCCAACGAACCCATTAACCCCGAATGGCGGATTTCATGCCGCAGTAGTTCAGACGATAAAGCAGGCGTAATGACCATCATCAATGCGTATGATGCGCTCGTTAAGAATGATTTAGAGCCTACTTGCAACATCAAATTTTTCTTTGAGGGCGAAGAAGAAATAGGGTCAACTCATTTAGGAGAAATTTTGGAGCGGCATCAAAATTTGTTGGAGTCAGACCTTTGGATTATTGCCGATGGCCCAGTACATCAGTCGGGTCTGCCAATGCTTGACTTTGGGGTAAGAGGCGATGTCAATCTGGAAATCACGACTTACGGTCCCAAACGTCCTTTGCACAGTGGCCATTATGGCAACTGGGCACCTAACCCCGCCAATTTGTTGGTGAAATTATTGGCATCCATGAAAGATGACAATGGCATGGTGACCATCAAGGATTATTACCGAGACGTGATACCTTTTACCGACAGTGAGAAAAAAGCCTTTGCCGCAATACCTGCAGTAGATGAGCAGATGAAGAAAGAATTGGGGTTTATAAAACCGGAGGGCGGCGGAAAAACACTTTTTGAGACGTTTGAATACCCATCGCTTAACATAAATGGTATTAGAAGTGCTGATGTGGGAGAAAATGCAAGAAATGTAATTCCTACCGAAGCCACTGCCACGCTCGACCTGAGACAAGTGCTGGGAACTGACTATAAAAGGCAGATTGAGCGTGTTATAGCGCACATCAAAGGACAAGGTTTTTATGTGACTGATAAAAACCCTACCGACGAAGAAAGAAACACATTCAAAAAAATTGCCAAAGTGACTTCCCTAAAAGGTGGATACAATGCCCAGCGCACTCCCTTGGATTTGCCAATCTCTCAAAAAGTAATTGAGGCCGTGAAAAGTACCACTTCTGACCCGATAGTGATAGAACCTACTTCGGGTGGCAGTTTACCGCTTATTGTTATTGAAGAGAAGTTGAACGCTAAGATTATTAATCTCTGCATTGTTAATCACGATAATAATCAACATTCTGAAAATGAGAATGTTCAACTTAAGAACTTATGGGATAGTATGGAACAGTTAGCCGCTATTATGTTGATAAAATGATTTGGATTATCCTTTCAAGTGCTGAGGTAAAGATGTTTGTTTAAACCATAAAAGAAATGAAAAATTTGTTTTTGATGACCCTGTGGCTCACCTTTCAAAGTCTCGTGGTTGTTGTGCAAAAGGTTTCTTTCCCCGATGCCTGTATCGGCACGTGGAAAGGCACGATGTATATGTACAAACACGGTACCCTCAAAGACAGCGTGCAGGTACGACTGACGGTAGCCAAGCATACCGACCCCAATGCTTGGGCTTGGAAAACCGAATACCTATCGGCACAGCGGCCTGCGGTGAAAGATTATGTATTACGCCTGAAAGACGCCGCCAAAAACCTGTACGTGACCGACGAAGGGGGAGGATTGGAATTAACCGATTATTTGGTGGGGAATAAATTGTACAGTGTGTTTGAAACCGGCGGCTTTTTGTTGACTTCCTCCTACGAATTACTGGGCGACCACCTTATTTTTGAAGTAACTTCGGGTAAGAAAGAAACGGCAACTCACTCTGAGGTTGCCACCTATGCAACGGATAACCTGCAACGGGTAATTTTTGAAAAGGAGAAGTGAGATATTGAAAGGGGATTGGCTTGGCGCCGGGTTAGGTATTTTTGGAAAACACTGGATAGAGGGTTTACCAAAATCCTAATCCCGATCGCCAAGGTCGTGGTAGTCAGTATGACTGAAAGCATCAGCAACTACATCAATTTCAAGTTTTTAGAATCCCAAGAAATTACTTTTTTCTCAAAGTAACTTTTGTTGCAGGCCAATACGGGTGCTGCGGCACGGAAGCCAAACAACGGATCTTCTATAATGGGTTTGTTGGATATAATGCCGTCAAAGAAACGGGCAAAATGATTTTTATGAGAATCGTCGCCGGGGGGCGCCTCAAATTTTACTTCTTTGATTGGCTCGGCGGTTCGAGTTTCAACGGGGTATTTCGACTCATACAGAGCTGTGTATTCTTTTTGTTGAGCGTCAGTAAAGGTATTAAAACTGTCTCCGCTTCCGTAACCGGGTGCTGCTGCCAGTTTGCGTTTGGTAAGCGTAAGCGTTTCACCGCTGAAGCTGATTTCTCCCTCATTCCCTACGATACGCGTCACATTTTTGATAGAGCCTGCGTTGGCAAAATTAACCCTAAGCACCATTTGGAAGGGGTCAAATTTGCCCTGAGCAGGGTATTCCATGGTAGCCACCATCACATCCGGTACGTCGCGACCATCTTTCCAGTAGGAGAGTTGCCCCGACGAAAAAATGCGATTGGGACCTAACGAACCCGTCACAAAATGAACGCCCGTAATGAGGTGAATGAACAAATCTCCTGCTACGCCAGTGCCGTAGTCGCGGTAATTGCGCCAACGAAAGAAACGTACTGGGTCAAAGGCCCGTTTGGGGGCATCTCCCAAAAAGGCTTCCCAGTCAATGGTTTTAGGCGAAGCATCGGTCGGAATGGAATATTGCCACGCCCCAATGGAATTAAAACGGTCGTTGGTTGATTCGATGAAGTTTATCATGCCGATATCGCCTGCTTCCACCATCCGTTTGGCTTCCTGAAAAACCGCTCCGCTAATGCGCTGACTTCCTATTTGCATCACTTTTCCGGTCGCTTTGGCCGCCGCAATAACCGCCGCCCCTTCTTCGATGTTTTGCACCATCGGTTTTTCGCAATACACGTGTTTGCCTTTCTTGAGCGCGGCAATGGAAATGCGGTCGTGCCAATGGTCAGGAGTCACGATAAGCACGGCATCCACGTCCTTGCGTTCCAGTATTTCGCGGTAGTCGCGGGTGGTATAGATTTGATTGCCAAATACTTCCTTGGCGTGGGCCAATCGTCCGTCATACAGGTCAGCTACGGCCACTAACTCGCACATTTCAGTTCGTAAGGCAGCCCTCGTGTCCGCAAATCCCTGGATTCCCATCCCAATGGTTGCAATGCGGATTTTGTTATCATTGAGGCTTTTGATAATGTTGAAGGGTTGCACTATGGCAGTGGAAGCGGAGACAGCCCCCAACTGTTTTACGAAAGTACGACGGTCGGTTTTCATCTAAGTAAAGTGTAAAGGTTAAACGGGGGCGCTCGTGCGATTAAAAGTGTAAAGAAATGAAAGTGATAACGGTCTTGCTTCTCGTTAGCAACGAGAACGCGGAGAACAATGCGTTGATAACGCATCTAAAGTAGAAAGACCGAATCTATTCAATCTTACTTTTTCTATTTACTAACTTTTGAATGAGCCACATAACGAACAAAATCACTAAGACAAAAGCAACGATTGGAAACCAAAAAGTAAAAATCGAAAAGCCCACGGAAGCAAAAGTTTCAGCCGTTGAAACCACGGGGTTGGCTACCCCGCCGCTGAATTTTGAAGAGGCCAATCGTACCAAACTCGTACCAACCTGAATGAATCCTGCGGTACTGCCGCCCATGATGAGGCCCAATCCCCATTGTAGCATCGGGTTGTCAATTTCAATAAAAGAGGTGGTGAGCAGGGTGCCCGCCGCTACGGCGGCCGGAGCTGCGATGGTATCCAGCAGATTGTCTACCCAAGGAATGTAATAACCGCCGATTTCGAGCACGGTGGCCGTGGCAAGTACGGCAATAGCGGTCCAAGTGCCCATCCATTCAAAGCCAACATCCACATGGGTCCACCCAAAATGAATGGCAATACTGCTCAATAAAAGCGGTACAAACACTCGAAAACCGCAGCATGCGGCCAAACCAACGCCCAAACAAAGGCTAAGGAAGATTTCCATGAATAGTTGCTTCCCTGTTACTTAATCTGATACGCCGTTACAGTATTCTTATAAAAATTGGGGATGAGCACGGTTTTTTGATTTGGAATGTAGCCAAAGTCGGCGGTATTGGTTTGAGGCTCTTTGCTGTCGATGAGTTTCCACACTTTACCGTCAGGTTTTACATAATATACTTCACCATGCCAACAGGAAATCAGGTAATCATTGCCGTAGCGCAGGATTCCATCGGCGGTTTTGTTGGTCATTGCCCAGGAAGTATATTTTTTTGTGGTGTAGTCCAATTTCCAAAGATTTCCTGTTCCCGCTGAAGCAACAATCATGTAGTCTTTTTCGGCAAAAACACCGTTGGGTCCCTGTAAATTAGGGTCATCTAAATACAGTTCCATTTTCCCGTCCGCGTAGCGGTACAGTTTGTGCCCGCGTGAATCACTCACGAATACTTCATCTCTCGGGCTGACACTTACGTCGTTGAGCATCACAGAGTTGATAGCGGCATGTCGTTTGATAATAACCCCCGTTTTTAAATCAATTTCCACTAAATCTTTCAAGTCGGCTACAAACAAGGAATTACCCAAAATTCCCATGCCTTTCGGGTCGTTGAGTCCCCTTGCCCATTTGAGATTGGAGATTTTTCCATCGGTATTTAGAATGGTAATAAAGCCGTCACCGTCCGGGTTCTCTACGTTGACTTTGTTGATATTGGCCACGTATAATAACTGACGTTGAGGATCGTACTGAACCGATTCGGGAGTGCGCAGCAGGGTATCCGATTTCCAAAGTTGAGTCAAGCTGACGGGGGCGTTGTCCTGGGATTTTGCGGTTGTTAAACAGCCGATAAGTAGTGCGGAGGTAATAAAAAAGGAAGTTTTCACGGTAAAAAACAGTTAAGATTGACTTATTTTACTAAAATAAACACTTTATTATTAAAAGCAATGAATCCATTCAAACTACGCAATTCATTTCTATTGACAGCCTGTTGCTTATTGCTGACGGCTGGTACGTTCGCTCAAAAAGGAGGAAACTTATTTAACGGCAAGGACCTGACCGGTTGGAAGATTTACGGTACAGAAAAATGGTTTGTCGAAAACGGCGAATTGGTCTGCGAAAGCGGCCCTGACAAAGGCTATGGCTATTTGGCCACGACAAAAACCTACAAAAACTTTGAACTCAGTGTGGATTTCAAACAGGGTGCCAACGGAAACAGCGGGGTATTTATTCGTTCCAATATCCCCGATGGCAGCACTAAAATCAGCGGCTGGCAAGTGGAAGTAGCTCCCCCAAATCATGATACGGGCGGTATTTATGAGTCGTACGGGCGCGGTTGGATCATTCAAATTCCTGACGAAAAAGAAGGGTTTTTGAAATTTGGCGAGTGGAATACGTTGAAAATCAGAGCAGAGGGTTCACGGGTACAAACTTGGCTGAATGGTCACGAAATGGTAGACTTGACAGACGAGAAAATCGGAGCCGGTGATGGTTCCATTGCGCTGCAAATTCACGACGGTGGCGGTATCAAAGTAAACTGGAAAAACCTAAAAATTAAGTCCCTGTAACTATTTTTGCCTTTTTTCGGTTATGGAGTAAGTTAAAGTTGGAAAGCGCATTGCTTTCCAACTTTTGCATTTAAAAAATACTGCATGACATTTGACTCATTAAATTTAATTGACCCTATTCGCAGAGCGCTGCAGACCGAGGGTTACACAACGCCGACGCCCATTCAAGCCGAGGCTATTCCCATCGTTTTAGAAGGAAAAGACCTATTAGGTTGTGCTCAAACGGGTACGGGAAAAACAGCCGCTTTTGCGATTCCGATTCTTCAATTGTTGGCCGGGCGCCAAACCTTCCGTAAAGAAAAAAGAACCATAAAAGCCTTAATATTAACTCCTACGCGCGAACTCGCGATTCAGATTGGGGAAAGTTTTGCGGCTTATGGGCAGCATACCGGCTTAAAACATACCGTTATTTTTGGCGGAGTAAAGCAATTGCGTCAAACCGATGCCCTTCAAAACGGCGTTGATATCTTGATAGCTACGCCCGGGCGTTTGATTGACCTCATGGCGCAACGTTTTGTCAGTTTGAAGCACCTCGAAATCTTTGTATTGGACGAGGCCGACCGGATGCTCGACATGGGTTTTGTGCACGATGTAAGAAGAATCATTGCGGTGATTCCTCCCAAGCGTCAATCCCTGTTTTTCTCGGCAACCATGCCGCCTGAAATTGTAAAGCTGGCGGATACGATTTTGGTTCGTCCTGAAAAAGTGGAAGTTACCCCCGTTTCTTCTACCGTTGACATTATTCAGCAATCGGTATTTTACGTAGATAAAGACAATAAAAATTACCTGCTGCTTCATTTGTTGGAAAATAAAGACATTGAAACCGCATTGGTATTTACCCGAACCAAACACGGTGCCGATAAAGTGGTCAAAATCCTTTTGAAACACGACATCAAAGCCGAAGCGATTCACGGAAATAAATCTCAGAATGCCCGCCAAAATGCGTTGAATAACTTCAAGGAGAAATCGACGCGGGTATTGGTCGCTACCGACATTGCCGCGCGCGGCATTGACGTGGATGAATTGGCGTATGTAATTAATTTTGAAATTCCTGAGATTCCCGAAACCTACGTACACCGCATTGGTCGCACGGGCAGGGCAGGAGCCAAAGGAACAGCTTATTCTTTTTGCGATACCGAAGAAAGAGGTTCGCTGAAAGACATTCAAAAACTGATTGCCAAAGTAATTCCCGTCATTGAGGACCATCCTTTTCCGTTGAGCCAAAAGCCGGGCAACGAAGCGCCTAAAGCGCATAATGTGGCCAACACCAACCGAAATAATCGTCCGAGCCGGCCCGCATCCAATCCTTCGAGCCAACCCAAAACTCCGACCGGTAATGCGGACCGTGGCAAAAAACCGTGGTTTGCTAAGCGGGGTAGATAAAAACCTTCTCGTTTTTTTTACATAAAACCGTATCAATGAGATGCGGTTTTATTTTGCCTATGTGCGTAAATTTGCGGTGCAAATGCACTAATATCAAATAGAGTGGCCTCACCTTAACTCTGTAAATACTATAAATATGCAACCCGACTATTTGGCAAAAAGAACAACGGAACTGATTGATATTGACGGAAATATACACAAAGAAGTGTGGCAAAAGGCAGAGTGGAGTAAGCGTTTTGTGGATATGACAACGGGGGATTCCGGTATGTATAATACCCAAACAGCCATTCTTTGGAACGACACTCATTTGTACATTGCTTTTGTAGCGGAAGAGCCGTTTGTCGAAGCCAAACTTACCGAAAGAGACAGTATTGTTTTTCTGGAAAATGACTTAGAAGTGTTTATAGACGGCGATGACTGTTATTATGAATTGGAAATCAATGCCGCCAATACCATTTACGAAGTCTTCTTTATCTGGAAAGATGCCTACACGAAAGGTTCAAAATTTGATATTCCGCAATTTGATGTGCATCGTCCGCAAGCCTATACATTTGGGGGCGATTATGACCGTAACGGAGCCACTTTTTGGAAAGGAACCCACCCAAGGGGAATTCGTTGGGCTTTTACTGATTTTGATATGCCTGGCTTGACCACTGCCGTAAATATTGACGGTACCTTAAACGACAATTCCGACATAGATAAAGGTTGGAGCGCAGAAATAGCTATTCCGTGGAATAGCCTCGCACTTCTTGCCAACGGAAGAAGCATTCCCCCTTCAAAGGGCGATGTTTGGAAGCTGTTTTTGGGGAGATTTCAAAAACTGATGCCTGGTGGCAAAGAAGTACAGCCTCACCCTGCCATGGCCTTAAACAGTCACGGAGTATATGACACCCACTTGCCCGAAAAGTGGAGCCGAGTCATGTTTGTGGATTAGGTTGTAAATCTTGCACAGAGATTCACGGTTTATCTCATACAAGGCGCAATAGTTTTGGTCCGTTGACGCGCAGTCTGCTGAGCAGCGTCTCTACTTACAGAAAATTTAAAATTACAAACTTCAAAGACGCAAAATTTTGCGCTTCTACTTGGTGCAAATCGGGCAGGTACCCTGAATCAATAAGTTCACTTCTTTCGTAGCAAATCCCTGCGGTAATTTTAAATTGGGAACGTGGACATCGTCCAAGCAGGTGGTTTTGCCGCACAATTGGCACTTAAAATGAACGTGGTCGTGGTGGTGGTCATGGTCATGACAAACCTCTTTGCAAAGCGCATAACGCAGCCCTTCTTCATCCAATACCTTGTGTATGATGCCTTTATCTACGAACGTCTTTAGCGTACGATAAATCGTAACACGGTCGTAGAGGTCTTTGAGTCCGTTTTCTAAGTCTCCGTGCGATAAAGCCGAATCGCGATTGTACAGAATATCCAAAATATCTTCCCGGCATCCTGTATGGCGCAACTCGTGCAAACGTAATGTATCTTTGGCGAACGTATTCATAAATGATACAGCGAACGATTAAACGTTCTCTGTTACTGTTAAACTAATTTAAACACCCCGAAAGTTCTCAACTTTCGAGAAGTTATCAAAATTCCAACGCTTAAATTCTGAATTCATGATTAAAATCGGAATCATTAATGTGTCAGACCGTGCCAGTGCGGGTATTTACGAAGACATTCCCGGTAAAGCCATTGTGTCAACCCTCAACGAATATTTGACGAGTCAATGGGAACCTGTGTATCGGGTCATTCCAGATGAACAACACCTTATCAGTCAAGCCCTTGTCGAAATGTCCGACAAAGAAGGCTGCTGTTTAGTGGTTACCTGTGGCGGAACGGGGCCTGCCCTCCGCGATGTGACGCCTGAAGCCACGGAAGCCGTTTGTCAGAAAATGATGCCCGGCTTTGGTGAACTGATGCGGCAGGTAAGTTTGAAATACGTTCCTACGGCTATTTTGTCGCGCCAAACGGCGGGGATACGCGGGAAGACCTTGATTGTCAATTTGCCAGGTAAGCCTTCCGCCATTCGACAGTGTTTAGATGCAGTGTTTCCCGCTATTCCTTACTGTATTGATTTGATTGACGGACCCTTTCTGGAAACCAATGAGGCCGTGATGAAAGTGTTTCGGCCAAAGAGTTAAAAACGGATAGTCAGAAGAAGGTTTAGCTTATTCAAATAGCCTGAATGAGATTAGAATCAGTATTTTAATGACTTTACACATTACACTTTACACATTAACCTTTCCACTTTTTCCATGACTTCTGAAAAAATTGCTTCTCTTCGTCAGGAGATTGAGACCTACCTTAACACCGGTCTGTTACCTTTTTGGATTTCCCGCACGGTTGACAAAGAAAACGGCGGCTTTCTTACTCACTTCGACCAGTTTGGAAACGACTCGGGTGAAGATGAGAAATCGTTGATTGCTCAATCGCGCTCGGTATTTACCTATTCTTCCGTACATCGGGCGGGATATGGTGATGGAGTGTTTGCCGAAATGGCACGGCACGGCGTTGATTATCTGATTGATAAAATGTGGGACAACGAATTCGGTGGGTTTTATTGGATGACCAACCGTAAAGGCGAAGTTACCGTTGACCAAAAAATAGCGTACGGCCTGAGTTTCTGCATTTATTCTCTTAGTGAATATACGCTTGCCACGGGTGACCCGCGCGGACGTGAATACGCCGAGAAAACCTTTGATTTGTTGCAAAAATACGCCGTTGATACGCATTACGGCGGCTATTTTGAAATGTTTAACCGCGATTGGACGCTCAAAGGCCCCGGCGCAGCGGGTGGTGACCGCAAAACGCTCGATGTTCACATGCACTTGATGGAGGCATTTACGACCTTGTACGAGTGTACGGGCTTGGAGATTCACCGTCGTAAGTTGTTGGAAACCATCGAATTGCTCGTCAGTCGTGTAATGCACCCTGAATATGGGACGGGAATTCCGCAGTTTTGGGCCGATTGGCGCGTGGCTCCGCAAATCAAATTTGACATTGTGTGGGGGTGGGACCGTTTCAATCCGGACGGTCTGAAATCGGCGGCAGAAGACAATACCAGTTACGGACACAATTCAGAGTTTGCGTGGCTTTTGATGCACGCATTGGATGTGTTGGGACTGCCGTATGATACCTATCGCGACCAAATCACCAAATCCTACACTCATGCTGTAGAAAACGGAGTGGATTGGGAATTTGGTGGGGTATACGTAGAAGGTTCCCATTCCGGACAGGTGTACGACAAAGAAAAGGAGTTTTGGCAACAGGCCGAAATGCTCATCGGGATGTTAGATGCGTATCGCTTCCTGAAAGACGAAAAATACTTACAAGCCTACGAAAATATCCATCGGTTTGTGTTTGATAAAATGATAAACCACTCACTGGGCGAATGGTGGCCGCTCATGACCCGCGAAGGCGAACCGATTTGGAAGCACATGAGCCACTCGTGGAAAATCAACTACCACGATGTACGTTCGATGGTGCAGTCTATTATGCGGTTGGATAAGATTGCGAAGGGAGTGTAAAGGCAATTCAATAGAACACGGATAAAACGGATTTAACAGATAAATACGGATTTGAGTATCCGTTTAAATCAGTGAAATCTGTGTTCTATTTTTCTTTTCGCACAAAGCTCCAAACTGCCTTTCCTCCTTCCATAAATCTCAGCGTTGAGCTCCCTAATTCCCAAGTTTGCTGAGAAGGTAGGGAATTGACCTCAAAAACTACTTCGGTAATGCTGTACAAGTCGCTGTTGGACAGATTGATGTGATAGGTTACTTCTTCGCTGTCGGTAAAAGAAAAACCCGTTTCAGTTGGCTTTTTTGAATACCCAAAATCTTCGGTGAATTTTTTAAAAGCGGCATAAACAGTGGAATCGGCCCATAAAGTCAGCCCGATTACGTTGCATAAAATAGGGTTTTCAACGGGTGAAATGAGTGATTTATAACGGGTTAGAACGGTTTTTCGAGCCATCCATTCGGCTTTGGGTAAGTTATCGGCGGTGGCTTGAGGTTGCCATTTCTGTAAAAAAGTAGGTAAATATTCCATGGTCCAAACGGCTACGGGACTTTCGAGTGAGAATCCCGCAGGAATCAGCATTTCAAACCAGTTTACCTGACTGTCTTTGGCAGGTCGAGTGATGGTCAGGCGCGTTGAATGGAGCCATCTTTCCTGTAAAAGTGTTGTTTCTCCTTCCTGTTCCAAACCAAAGGCAATGGCCGAATCTCCTGCTTTTCGACTGGTTTCGGTGGTGACATCAAAAAACTCAAAATAGGTTTTTTCGCCGTAAAAATACAGGCCCGTATAGCTGCGGTCGGTGCGGTGCGTGGTGCGGATCTCGTTGGGGCCAAATTGATTCCTCAAAAAATCGCAATGCACAATGGCATCATACGTAGGGGCATCGAGGGTAAGGTAAAAATGGTTGAGAAGAACTTGGAGTGAAAGCATATTATTTTATCACTAATTTTTGAACTAAAACCTCTCCCTGCTGTTCTAAAACGATGATGTACACGCCCTCCGGAATGGAGGTGAGTGTGGTTTTTATGGTATGCATTCCCACGGGAAACAACTCATTGGTCAATACGCAAACCGTTTGCCCCTCTAAATTCATCATTTTCAGGTTGACCTTAGCGGGAAGTTTCAACTTGAATTCCACCGTTACATTTTCGGTAGCAGGATTGGGATATACCTTGAAATAGCTACTGTTGGGCAGCTCATCAATGGTAGTAATGGGTGGAGTCGAGTTCAAGGTTTTCAAAATCCAATTTTGGGCATCCAACGTTATCGTTTCCTGTTTTCCCTTTACATCAATGTTAAAATACTGTTCGGCTTGATTATTGAACACGATTGCTGTGTTGGGCAGCTCATCAATGGCAGTAATGAGTGTGAGTGGAGTCGAGTTCAAGGTTTTCAAAATCCAATTTTGGGCATCCAACGTTATCGTTATCGGTTTTCCTTTTACATCAATGTTAAAATACTGTTCGGCTTGATTATTGAACACGATTGCTGTACTGTCTTTGACGGATGTTTTGATTTGAAAAGGAATCGGCATGGTAAAAAACGACGGTTCCGTAGTACGAGTGCTTTGTTTGACCCTCAGATTGATACGATATACATTGTTGGGTTTTTGTTGATACGTCCAACCGAAACTATAGGTAGGGAAACCTTCGCCATAAATCCATTCGTTGAAAAAGTAGTCTAATTTTTGTCCCATCACGGCTTCGGCAACGCTTTGAAAATCTTTGGTGGTGGCATTGGCATAAGCGAACTTTGAAGATACATACGTACGCAGAATTTGAAAAAACTTTTCATCCCCCACGATGCCGCGCAGCATGTGCAATACAATCGAACCCTTCGCGTAGGTACGGTTACTGTTGAAAATCTCGTCGGAGTTCGACGCGTTTCGTACAAAAATCGAACCGGTAGCATTTTTAGCCCGTACCATTTGGGCTTGAATAAAAGCGTTGTAAGCCTTTTTTCCTCCCAAGTATTCCTGCCAAATGGCTTCGCCGTACGTGGCAAAGCCTTCATTGAGCCAAATGTGCTCCCACGTTTGACAGGTGATTTTATTCCCAAACCATTGATGCGCCAATTCATGCGCAATAAGACTTTGACCGTAGCTTCCTATCGAGGTACACGTTTGATGCTCCATGCCACCACCAAAGCCGCATTCGGCATGACCATATTTCTCTTTCAAAAAAGGATAAGCTCCAAACTTCTCCGAAAAGACTTTCAGCATCGTGACGGTCTGATCTAAGTTCTTCTTGTTGGCGGCGGTTAAGTTGTCAGGCTGTACGAAGTGGCTCACCAACATCGAATCGGTGGCGTTGTATTTGTAGTAATTTTTGTACTGCGTATAGTTGCTGCACGCCACCGAAATCAGGTAAGGCGAAATGGGATAGCGATTTTTCCAACGATACGTTTTGGTATTGTTGGGGTTGGTGACTACACTTTGTAATGTGCCATTGGAAACTGACACAAAATAAGAAGGCGCTGTAATCCAAACATCCGACGAATCGGCTTTGTCGGCAGGGTTGTCTTTGCTTGGAAACCAATCCGGGCTTCCGTAAGGTTCGCTCAGGCTCCACATGGCCTGTGATTTTTTCTGATTGATGAGTCCAAATGAAAACGAGCCCAAACCCGTGGTGGCAGGAAGCCCTTGGTAGAAAATATTGAGAGAAACGATTTGACCGGCAGCCAACGTTTTAGAAAGCGTTATATTCAGACGATTGTTGGCATGGGCGAAATTAACCTTTTTGCCCGCGACTTTTACGGAATCTACTTTCAAAACCGAGTTTAAATCCAGAAAGCAACTCGTCAGATTGCTTTTTGCTTTTAGGTTGACCAGCACATCACCAATGAGGTATTTGGTCGTATAAGTCAGCGATAAATTGAGTCGATAATAGATGACATCCACGTTATCGTCGCCTGGGTAGGCCAAGCGGGAGCGCGGATTCTGAGAAAGCCGCCCGAAATATCGAATTTTGGCTTCTGCACATTGCAAGCTGCCATCGTCCTGCGAGAAAGAAACGGGCGAGATGAGTAAAAGAAAAATCAAAAATTTGAAAGTTCTCATAAGTAACTAATCAGAATTAAACGTTATACATTTTTGGGTATTTTTTGTAATTAAATCTGTAAAATCAATGATAAGTAGTTGAGCAAATTTAGGTATTTTTTATTATTTTCGTGTCATGGGACGTAAGAAAAAACATATTGAGTTAAGCGAAAGCGAGCGAATCACCTTACCAGAAGAGTCAAAGCATCACCCTAAATCTGAGTTTTGTTAAAAATATCAAGGCTTATTATTAAATAATTCAGGCATGGATTATGATAAAATAACACAGCATTTAGAGGTCAATAAAAACACAGTTTGCAACTGGGTTAAAGTTTGGCAAAAGCAAGTTATTGCTGGTTTGGCTCGAAAAAATGGACAAGGGCGGAGACAAATTTTAAGTGTCGATAATAAAAAACACACGGAGGTTTTAGATAGAGCTGTCGAAAATCATTATCAAAATATCAAAGCAATTCAAGCTGAATTGGTAAAAGAATTGGCACTGCCGATGAGTTCTGATAGAGTCAAAAGGTTTTTAAAAAAATAATTATTCCTACCGACGTGTTCGCTACTGTACCCACAAAGCGCAAGATAAAATAGACTATGCCGACAAGCATGAGAAATGGAAACTATGACTAACTCTTTCAATATTAGGGTACATAGAACTATATTTTGCTGACGAATCGGGCTGTACAACGAAACCGCATCGGCGGTCTGACTTACAGTCCATATGCTTGGCAAAAAAAGGTGAAATACAGAGGCTTTTACTAAAAGAAACAATAGTAGGCTGAACGTTTTAGGCATAATGAGTCTCTCGTGTCATCTAACGGTTTATCACAGTGAGCAAAGCCTTGATGGTGAATTTATTAAAAACTCGTTGAGCGATTTTTGCAAAAGAGAGCATAAAAAGCCCAGAGTAATTGTAATGGATAACGGACCAATTCATCATGCGCAAATTGTTAAAGATGAGTTTGAAGAATGGCAAAGCCAAGAAGTGTCTATTTTCTTTTTACCCACTTACAGTCCTCTTTTTGATGGTGTACTTCGGCACACGTGGCCATGTAGCTGGTAAATGCTTCTCTCATCGAAAAAAGAGGTTTTCCGCCTTCAAGCATCCAACGGTATTCGCCGTCGTGTCTCAGCAGGCGATATTCGGTACGGTAGCCTACATGGTGAACGTGAAGGGACTACAAACCCGCGACGTTAGGAAAGCAGGTTAGTACGCTCAAAACGTTTCTTCGTGAAGCAACGGAGGAAGGTATCAATACCAATTTGAAATTTCAGAGCAAGGCGTTTAAAACGGTTGAGGATGAATCAGACAGCATCTCTCTAACAGAGGAAGAATTGGCCGCAATGTATGCGCTCAACTTGTCAGATAATCCACGTTTGGATAAAGTGCGCGATTTGTTTTTGATTGGGGCAAATACAGGTTTACGATTTTCAGACTTCACGACCATTAAACCGCACAACCTCAAAAAAGTAATTGATGAATATAATCTTGAAATCATACAGCCCTTACGGTGAGGGAGTTATTGAACTATGAGGGGGGGAGGGTCAAAAGTTCAGGACTTTTTCGCGCGTTGACCCATGTACCCCTCCTTGCGAAATATTGGCAAAACTAAAGGGGGGGGGGAGCTAATACCGAAACAAAAATATAAGATACTGAAAATCAATAAATTACTTTGCTATCAGGGTAAAAAGTAGCACTTTTAAGTGGCTTTCAAGGCTTAAAATAAGGCTCGCAAAGGGGTACTAAGGCATCAAAAACAAGTTGTATTTATGGAAGCAACATTAGGAGCAATAGTGAAAGACGCGCGGCTTTACAGAGGCTTAACTCAAAAGCAGTTAGCCGCTAAATTAGGGGTTACTCAGCAAATTATTTCAAGCATAGAAGCAGATAGAAATACGCCTAATGTCTATACACTGATACAGATTGGTAAAGCTTTAGGGCTTACATTATGCCTTTCTTATAGGTAGAATTAAATGAGAAAAAAAGCTTATAATTGCAGGTTACCCTCACTTAAATCAGAGGTAAGGAAAGAATTTTAACGAAGCAGTACCCATGTCCATAGACCACAAAAAACAGCTTGAACAACAGCTTTGGAACATCGCTAACACCCTACGGGGAAAAATGAACGCGGATGAATTTAGAGATTATATCCTTGGATTTATTTTTTATAAGTACCTATCCGAGCGGATGAACCTCTTTGCTAATGAAATCTTACAGGAAGACGGACTAACGTATAATATCATAGACGAAACCACCGAAGAAGGACAGCAATACCTGGAAGCCATCAAAGAAGAAGCTTTAGAACAATTGGGCTTTTTTCTGAAACCCAACGAACTATTTCACGAAATAGCCGAACGGGGTAAGGCCGAAACCAATAACTTTATCTTGGAAGACTTAGCCAATATCCTCACCAATATTGAGCAAAGTACAATGGGCTCGGATAGCGAAGACGATTTTAATAAACTCTTTGAAGACCTTGATTTGACTTCTACCAAATTAGGCCGTACCGAAGCCGCCAAAAACGAAATCATTACAAAGGTACTTTCTCACTTAGATACGATTGACTTTGAATTACAAAACACCGAGGCCGATGTATTGGGCGATGCGTACGAGTATCTGATTGGACAGTTTGCGAGCGGAGCGGGCAAGAAAGCAGGGGAATTTTACACCCCTCAACAGGTTTCGACCATTTTGGCAAAAATAGTAACGACGGGCAAAACCAAGATAAAATCAGCGTATGACCCTACTTGCGGCTCAGGCTCTTTACTGCTTCGTTTGCAGAAAGAAGTAGAAGTAGCCAATTTTTACGGGCAAGAACTCAACCGCACCACCTACAATTTAGCGCGCATGAACATGATAATGCACGGGGTACATTACAAAAAGTTTGACATTCGCCAAGACGATACGCTCGAACACCCGCAGCACATAGACCAACGTTTTGAAGCCATTGTAGCCAATCCCCCGTTTTCGGCTATTTGGTCGGCAAGCCCGTTGTTTATGTCCGACGACCGTTTTAGCCAATACGGTAGGCTTGCCCCCGGTTCTAAAGCTGATTTTGCGTTTGTGCAGCACATGATTCATCATTTGGCCGAAAACGGCACCATGGCCGTAGTAGTGCCTCACGGGGTACTGTTTAGAGGCGGGGCAGAAGGACACATACGCCAATACCTGATTGAAGACCGTAACTATTTGGATGCGGTTATCGGTTTACCTGCCAATATCTTTTACGGTACGTCTATTCCTACCTGTATGTTGGTGCTGAAAAAATGCCGCGAAAATCCCGACAACGTACTGTTTATTGACGGTAGCCAACACTTTGAGAAATCAAAAGCCCAAAACTACCTACGGGACAGCGACGTTGAGAAAATAGTAAGCACTTACCGCAACCGCACCCAAGAACCAAAATACAGCCATAAAGCAACGCTGGACGATATACGCGCCAACGAGTACAATCTGAATATACCGCGCTACGTAGATACGTTTGAGGCAGAAGGCACCATTGATATAAACACCCTTGCCGCCCAACTGAAAAGTTTAGATTTGGAAATGGCCCAAACGGATCAAACCATTGCCGATTTTTGTAAAGAATTGGGCATTGGAACCCCGTTTTGAAATAAACCCCGATTTTAAAACATGCAAATACTGTCGGACATAAAAAACATACTCCACCAAGCAAGGCAAAAGGCGTATCAGAGTATCAATTTGGCAATGGTGCAAGCCTATTGGCTCATCGGCAAGCGAATTGTGGAAGAAGACCAACAAGGCGAAGCACGTGCCGTTTATGGAAAAGCACTTTTAAAAAACCTTTCGGCTCAATTACAAAATGAATTTGGTAAGGGTTTTTCTGAAAGAAACTTGGAACAAATGAGGGCGTTTTATTTAAACTACTCAATTTCGCAGACAGCGTCTGCGAAATCTCAAATTGTAGTTGGTAATACCCCCAATTTTCAATTGAGTTGGTCGCATTACTTGATGCTCATTGCCATCAAAGATCCCAACGAAAGGGCATTTTATGAAAATTTACCGTTCTAAATCATGGAATTAACACGCTATAATTCTTTACTCAATGATATAAAAATCAGGGTAAAAAACGCCCAAATCAAGGCAACACTTTCTGTAAATGCCGAAATGATTTTGATGTATTGGGACATTGGGATAATGATTCTCAAACGGCAACAAGAAAAAGGTTGGTCGGCAGGTATAATTCCGAAATTGGCTACTGACCTCAAAAACGAACTCCCCGAGCAAAAAGGGTTTTCCGAACGAAACTTAGGATATATGTTATGATTCGCCAAAGAATATTCAATTTTGCAACAGCCTGTTGCAAAATTGAATTATAAAAATCTTTTGCTTGCGATTCCGTGGGGCCACAATATTTTGTTGATGGAAAAAATTAAAGAAGTAGAAAAAAGATTTTGGTATATCGAGCATATCATTGCCGGCGGTTGGAGTAGAGCCGTTTTGAGCAGTATGATAAAATCAAAACTACTTGAAAGACAAAAATTATCTGTTAGCAACTTTGACTCCTATTTACCAAATCCACAATCTGAATTAGCAAAAGAAACCCTTAAAGACCCGTATATCTTTGACTTCCTGACGCTTGCCGAGCCTTTTGCGGAACGTGAATTGGAAATCGAATTAGTGAAACATATTGAAAAATTCTTGCTTGAACTCGGTACTGGGTTTGCCTTTGTGGGAAGACAGTATCATTTGAATGTGGGCAACCAAGATTTTTATATTGACCTTCTGTTTTATCACCTAAAAATGAGGTGCTTTATTGTGATTGACCTAAAAAAAGGCAATTTCAAACCCGAATATGCCGGTAAAATGAATTTTTATTGCTCCGTAGTTGATGATACGCTAAAACACCCAACCGACCAACACACAATAGGGCTAATACTTTGCGAAAACAGCAACAAGATAATTGCTGAATATGCCTTACGAGATACCAACAAACCCATTGGAGTGTCTGAATATGAATTGACGAGGGCATTACCCGAAAATCTAAAATCAAGCCTACCGAGTATCGAAGACATTGAAACCGAATTATCAAACAACTAAAACCATGACCACACAAATACCAAGATAAAACCATTGCCGATTTTTGTAAAGAATTGGGCATTGAAACCCCGTTTTGAAATGAGTTACTCGTATCTTTATAAAAACAAAAGACGATGCTAAACGAACAGGAATTAGATTATCTGGAACAGCAAATTCCGATTTTGGCCGAAACGGCTACCAAGCAAGCCTATTGGCAAACGCTCGCCTCGGGCGATAAAGTGATGATTGCCGAAGATGGAAAACTCATCGAAGTGTCGCCCGATGGAAGTCGAAAAATTATCAAAGAAATTGAAAAACCAATGAAGGTAACACAACGGTTTTATAAAATTGTACGATAATGGAAGTACCAAGACTTAGAATGTTTGCGGGACCCAACGGCTCGGGTAAAAGCACCATTAAATCGGTTGTTTCATCAAAATTACTGGGGCATTATCTGAATCCCGATGAGATAGAAAAAGAAATAAAAGACAGGGATTACCTTGATATTAGAGGCTACAATATTCAAACCAACGAACGGGAGATAAGGGCTTTCTTTGACAAACACCCACTGATTGAGAAAACGGAACTGGGCGATTTTACCTACGAAATCAAGTATATTCAATCCGAATTTATTGATTTCAGCGATGTAGGCATTGATTCGTACATGAGTGCCATACTGACCGATTTTTTGAGGCATAAATACTTAGAAACCCACCAATCGTTTACTTTTGAAACCGTGATGTCTTCGCCCGACAAAGTTGGAATTCTGAAAAAAGCCCAACAATTGGGCTATAAAACCTACCTGTATTTTGTGGCAACCGAAGACCCTGCCATTAATGTACTCCGAATAAGCCACCGGGTAAAAATGGGCGGGCATCCTGTGCCGACTGACAAAGTAATTGCGAGGTATTACCGCTCACTTGATTTACTTTTTGAGGCAATAAAATACACCAACAGAGCCTATATTTTTGATAACTCAGGCGATGCCAAAACTTGGATTGCCGAAATAACCAACGGCACAGACATTTCACTACAAGTAAATGAAGCACCTATTTGGTTCAGAAAATATGTATTAGAAAAATTAACCTAAAACCATGACCACACAAATACCAAAATTGCGCTTCCCTGAATTTGAAGGGGAATGGGAGGAAAAAGGATTAGGCGAACTTTTAGAGTTTAAAAACGGAATTAATGCAAGTAAAGAGCAATATGGTAAGGGGATAAAGTTTATCAATGTTTTAGACATTCTTAATAACGAGTATATAACACACGAAAAAATTATAGGCAGTGTAGATGTTGACGAAAAAACGTTAGCAAAATACCCTGTCAACTATGGGGATATACTTTTTCAAAGAAGTTCGGAAACAAGAGAAGAAGTAGGTACAGCTTGTGTATATCTTGACGAAGTAAACACAGCTACCTTTGGCGGTTTTGTCATAAGGGGAAAGAAAATAGGTGAATACGAACCACGCTTTCTTAATAAATTACTGAAAACAGATTCTGCACGAGATGTAATAACATCAAAATCAGGAGGGAGTACGCGGTATAATGTCGGTCAAGAGACTTTATCATCAGTAAAATTGAGATTTCCATCCCTCCCCGAACAAACCAAAGTAGCCAACTTTCTCACCGCGATAGATACCAAAATCCAACAACTCACCCAAAAGAAAGCCCTACTGGAAGAATACAAAAAAGGCGTAATGCAGCAGCTTTTAAGCCAAAAGATACGATTTAAAGATGAGAATGGAGCGGATTATCCTGATTGGGAAGAGAAGAAGCTGGGGGAGATAGCGATGTTTTTTTCAGGTGGAACTCCTTTAACATCCAAAAAAGAGTTTTTTAATGGCGAAATTCCATTTATACGTTCAGGTGAGATACATTCTGAATCAACAGAGCAATTTATTACCGAATTAGGTTTAAAAAATTCTTCTGCAAAAATGGTAAAAGTAGGGGATATACTTTATGCTTTGTATGGTGCTACCAGTGGTGAGGTTGGAATTTCTAAAATTAATGGAGCAATAAACCAAGCTATATTATGTATTAGAAGTGTCAATAATCATTTTTATATATCATCCTTTTTAAGTCACCAAAAGGAAAATATTACTAAAACATATTTGCAAGGCGGGCAAGGGAATTTATCTGCTGAAATTATTAAATCGCTATTGATACCTCTACCATCTCTCCCCGAACAAACCAAAATAGCCAACTTCCTCACTGCCATTGATACCAAAATCGAAACCGTAGCGAAGCAGATAGGCCAAACGCAATCCTATAAAAAAGGCTTATTACAACAGTTGTTTGTGTAAAACCCTTGCCTATTATAATTAAAAATCACGCCTTTACGGTTTAATTAAATGGGAGTTTTACGTTGGTGGCAGTGTTATTTTATCGCTATTTTGGGTAATCCAATCTTTTTTAGCACTTCGTTGGCTTTTGCTAATTTTTCGGGAAACAAGTTTTTCCCTTTGTACTTTTCTAAAGACTTGTCAATCACTACAATTGGCGTTTTTCGTTTGTTTAGCTCCTCGATTGTCATAATTGTGCGAGTCCATTGAGTTTTGTGTTGCTCTTAGTATTACCGCCAGCCTACGTAGCGATTAGCGATGAGGCGGCACTATTGGTATCGTTTTACTTTTGCGTTTTTGGGAGTCCTGCTTTCGCTAATATTTCATTTGCTTTTGCCAACTTCTCCGGAAATAAAGTCTTACCTCTAAATTGTTCTAACTTTTTGTCAAAAACAATAATAGGAATTTTTGAGTTATTTAATTTTTCTACTGTCATAATAGGCAAGTTTATTGTTTCTTGGTAGTAGGATTTACGCAAAACCCAAAGGGTTGGCATGATGATAGCCAAAAAATGTCCCAAATGCGATAAAATCCCGAATCGGACTGCCGAAGCAGGGATGACACCCTTTCAGGGTTCAATAGGCCACAAAAATACTTTTATCTCTATAATAATGGTATCCCTGCTTCGGCAGTCCGATGCTTCGGCAGTCCGATGCTTCGGCAGTCCGATACGGGATAATTCAAACTCTGCGTAAGCCCCCCCAAACGGCAAAGTATTTATTGGATATTTGTTTCCAAATTTAGAAACTTTATTTACTTTTGTGGCGTTAAACAAAGAACATTAAATCGGATCACCGAAGCGAATGAAATATTTTGAGACGAGGTTTATGGAAGAAGCAAACGAGTTTATAGCAGAACTTGACCCAAAGACCATCAAAAAAATATTTTACAATATTGACCTTGCTGAACAGACGAATGACCCAAAGTTGTTCAAGAAACTGCAAAATGACATTTGGGAATTTCGGACAAAATTTGCAGGACTTCAAATTAGGTTGCTTGCATTTTGGGACAAGTCAGACAACTAAGGAAACGTTAGTAATTGCTACCCACGGCTTCATTAAAAAAGTCGATAAAGTGCCAGCAAATGAAATTGACCGTGCAGTAAGACTAAAAGACAAATATTTCAACAACAAACCCAAAAAGTAATCATCATGGCAACTAAGGAAATCAAGACGTATTCGCTTGCCGAAATGAAGGACAAGTATATCGGCAAAGTCGGGACAATTGACCGTGACGAATACGAGTATGAACTTCGTATGGACGTGTTAGGAAAAATGATTAAATCTGCAAGACAAGAGCGCCACCTGACACAAGAAGAACTTGGGAAACTTATTGGTGTGCAGAAAGCTCAAATTTCTAAACTCGAAAACAGTGCAAACAGTGCGACAATTGACACAGTTTTAAAAGTTTTTAGGGCATTAAAAGCAGAGATTAATTTTAACGTAAAACTTGAAGATAATTTTGTTAAAATCGTCTGACAGAAAAGAAAGCCGAACGCATGAGAAGGGAAATAGGTTAGATCGGAAAAGCGAACCTTTATGGAAATAGAAAATGAGTACACAGTCGGAGCAACTACTGGAAGATAACCTTATCAAGCAACTGACGACGGATTTGGACTATACCTATGTAGCTATCAGCGATGAGGCGGCACTATTGGCCAACCTCAAAACGCAGTTGGAGAAGCACAATAACGTTAGGCTTACCGATAGGGAATTTGGACAGGTACTCAACCACCTCAACAAAGGCAACATCTTTGAACGGGCTAAAATACTCCGTGATAAGATGCAACTCACACGAGAGAACGGGCAGAGCGTTTACATTGAGTTTTTGAACATGGATTTTTGGTGTCAAAACCAATACCAAGTAACCCGCCAAATCAAAAACGAAGGCTCCTATAAAAACCGCTATGATGTTACGCTTCTTATCAATGGGTTGCCATTGGTGCAGATAGAACTTAAAAAAAGAGGGCTGGAACTCAAAGAAGCCTTTAATCAAATCAACCGTTATCAGCGGCATTCTTATTGGGCTTCTTATGGATTGTTTCAGTATGTTCAAATCTTTGTGATTAGTAACGGGGTAAATACCAAATACTTTGCCAATAACCCAAAAGATGGTTTTAAACAAACCTTCTATTGGTCGGATGTTCAAAACAAGCCTATCCGACAACTGGAAGCCTTTTCAGCCGCGTTTTTGGAAGCCTGCCACCTTTCCAAAATGCTCACCCGTTACACAGTACAACATGAGACGTGGCAAATCCTGATGGTCATGCGCTCGTATCAGTACTACGCTACGGAGGCAATTATAGAGCGCGTGAAGAACACCCGCAGCGGCGGACCGCATAAGAACGGGTATATATGGCATACCACAGGCTCAGGAAAAACGCTTACATCCTTTAAAACAAGTCAAATATTAGCCACCTTGCCGCAGGTGCATAAGGTGGTGTTTGTGGTGGACAGGAAGGATTTAGACTACCAAACCCAAAAAGAATTTGACAGTTTTTCTAAGGGCAGTGTGGATGCGACGGAATATACGGGCGATTTGGTCAAGAAATTTACGGACGATACCAAAATCATTGTAACGACCATTCAGAAGCTTTCCAACGCTATCAGTAAGCAGCACCACCTCAAACACATGGACGCGCTGAAAGATAAGCGGATTGTCTTTATTTTTGACGAGTGCCACCGCAGTCAGTTTGGGGATACCCACGACGATATAAAGAAGTATTTCAGCAACGCCCAACTTTTCGGCTTTACAGGAACTCCGATTTTTGTAGATAACTCCGTCAAAAACGAACGGGGCAAACGAACCACCAAAGACCTCTTTGATGAGTGCCTTCATAAGTACGTCATTACCGACGCCATCCGCGACGAAAACGTGTTACGCTTTACGGTAGAATACGTAGGCAAGTACCGCAGGAAAGACGATACCCGAACGGAAATAGACATAGAGGTAGAAGCCATTGACACCAAAGAGTTGATGGAATCGCCGCAGCGGCTCGAAAAGATTGTAGATTACATCATCGCCAACCACGAAAAGAAGACGCATAACAAAGAGTTTACCGCGATGTTTTGCGTCAATAGCGTAGATACGCTGATAAAGTACTACGAACTCTTTAAAGCCAAAAAGGAAGAAGGGAAACATCATTTAAGGGTCGTTACTGTCTTTTCCTACACCGCCAACGAAGACGACAAAAACGCCAACGGGATGCTACCCGATGAGGATTTTGGCGTTGAGAATGAACCGTTACGTATGGCAGCAGAACCCAAAGTGGCGTATAGAAACGAAAAACTCATTACCGAAAACAAACATACCCGCGAAAAGTTGGACGAGTTTATTGGTGATTACAATAAGATGTACAACACCAAATACTCAACCAAAGACAGCCAAAATTTTTATAACTACTACAAAGACATTGCCAAACGGATAAAGGAGCGGGAAAAAGAAGGAAGCAAAGAAAGCGACCGCGTGGACATTTTGTTGGTCGTAAATATGTTTTTAACGGGGTTTGATGCCAAAAAGTTAAATACCCTGTACGTGGATAAGAACCTGAAATACCACGGCTTGATTCAGGCGTTTTCGAGAACGAACCGAATTTTGAACGAAAAGAAATCGCAGGGCAATATCGTTTGTTTCCGTAACCTGAAAAACGCCACGGATGATGCCATTACGCTTTTTTCCAACAAAGAGGCCAAGGAAGAAATCATAATGAAGCCGTATGAAGACTACGTAACCAAGTTTAACAAAGCCTACGAAAAGCTACTGCAAATAACACCCACCGTAGATAGTGTAGATGAGTTGCCAAGTGAGGAAGAAGAACTGGAATTTGTCAAAGCGTTTCGGGAATTGATACGGGTTAAAAATATTATGTCCACTTTTTCAGACTTCCAATTTGAAGACCTGCAAATGGACGAACAGGATTTTGAGGACTTCAAAAGCAAGTACTTAGACCTGCATGACAAAGTAAAAAGCAATACGCAGAAAGAAGCCGTATCTATTCTAAATGACGTTGATTTTGAATTAGAATTGATTCAAAGGGATGAAATAAACGTAGCCTATATCCTTCGTTTATTGGCCCGGCTCAAAGAGGTATCAGCAACCGAACAAGCCAAGCAGCGCAAAGAAATCATGGAACTACTTTCGGGTGAGGTACAGCTACGGAGCAAACGGGAATTGATAGAGAAATTTATCAATGAGAATTTACCCATCATTGAAGATGCCGACGATGTACAAGGCGAGTTTGAGGAATATTGGGAAGCCGAACGTCAAAAAGGGTTTGAAGCGATTTGGAAGGAAGAAAAGCTAAACCCTGACAAACTGCATACTATCGTTAGTGACTACCTGTTTTCGGGTCATAAACCACTAAAGAACGATGTTATCAAAATCTTAGAAGTGCTACCGAAAACCCTACAACGAAAAACCATAGGCGAAAGAATCATTGAGAAAATTGTCGGCTATGTAGATACTTTCTTTAATGGGATGGAGGGGTAGGAGGCTTGAAAAGTAGTAAATTAAATTCTTAGAGGCCTTGAAAATTACTTTAAAAGAGACGATTTTTTGCTTTGCGCCTTCCGTTGCTTAACCAAATGCTTAACATCTGCCATAAGGAAAAAGCCTAATTATCTGATTGTAGATAATTAGGCTTTTTCCTTGTAGCGGGGAGCAGGATCGAACTGCCGACCTTAGGGTTATGAATCCTACGAAATTTGGTTTTATATGAATCAATATGGTTTAATATGATTTGATAGTCAGGTAGTTACAAAAATAACAATTCAGAAAAAATCATAAAAAAACGCGATTTGTTGTACCTATGTTGTACCAAATCTTTTTATCTTTGTTGAGATTTACAAAAACAAGATAATAATTTTTATGGCATCGCTAAAAATTGTACTGCGAGAAAAGAGAAGCAATGACGGTACGTATCCGCTTGCTATACGTGTTACCGTTGAACGTAAAACCACCTATATTTATCTTGGCTATTATCTGAAGAAAACAGATTGGGATGAGGTCAATCAGAAGGTCAAAAAGTCACATCCCAATTCTGTGCGCCTGAATCATTTGATCCTGCAAAAGAAAACAGAAGCAAGTGACAGTCTGATGTTGGTGCAAGGGCAAACAAAAACAGTAGCCCTAAGTGCAGTACGGGACAACATTACGCCAAAAGCAGGGCCCAGTTTCTTTGCTCAAGCCGATATCTTTATTGAGAATATGCGTAAAGCTGGAAAATATAACCGTGTGAAGACCGACCAGACACGCATTAATCATTTTAAGGAGTTTCTCGGTGATAGGGATATTTCTTTCCCTGAGATCACAGTCCCGCTGCTCAACCGCTTCAAAGCCTATTTAAAAGGCTCCAGAGGCATTTCTGAGCGTACTATCGTCAATCACCTGCTCATTCTATAATCAGGCTATCAAGGGCGGCCTGGTCGATAACAAAGCCTATCCGTTTGGGAAAGATAAAATCGCCATTAAGTTTCCAGATTCTGTCAAAATCGGTTTGATGCCCGAAGAGGTAAAACTGATTGAAGGGCTGGATCTGTCCGACAACGATTACTTTCATCACGCCCGCAACATCTGGTTATTTTCTTTTTATTTTGCAGGGGTGCGTGTATCCGATGTCCTGCGTATGAAGTGGTCAGACTTGCAGAATGAGCGACTTTACTACGCGATGGGCAAGAACCTCAAAGCGGGGTCGCTCAAAGTGCCTGATAAGGCTTTACGGATTATTGAACAATATAGAGCCGATAAAAAGAAAAATAACTTAATCTTCCCAGAACTCAAAGTTTTGGACGATCTCAATGATACGTACAATGTGCAGCGTAAGATTTCTTATGCGGTTAAACGGCTCAATAAAGCGCTGCTGCAAATCGCCAAGCTGGCAAATATCACAAAGCCGCTAACCATGCACATATCACGCCATACCTTTGGTAACATTTCGGGTGAAAAAATCCCTGTGCAGATGCTGCAGAAACTGTATCGGCATTCGAATATTACAACGACGATTGGATACCAGGCTAATTTTACCAATAAGACGGCCGATGATGCGTTGGAGGCGGTGATTGGAAGTTAAGACCTAACAAACTCACTCAACAACCTGTAATCATTTGCATCAGCAGCTTTTAAAGCCGTGATATAACGTTTGCGAACGTCGTTTGCGCTGGAGAGATCGTCGCTGCCCCATGTAAATGGGTCTTGCTTAAATATTTCTGTTAAAATGACATCTGTTATGAGGCGTGAATGACGACCGTTTCCATTTGGAAATAAATGTATCAAAACCAGACGATGATGAAAACGATAGGCAATTTCATCAGGTGAATACGATTTAAACTCTATCCATGTCTTTGTATCATCGAGCAGGTTGCGTAGTTCCATACGGACTTTTGTCCATGACACACCAATATTTTTATCAGATCGGCGAAAATTCCCAGCCCATTGCCAGACTTTGTGGAACATTTTTTCGTGCAAGAGAAGAATAAAATCTTCATCCAGAATATCTGATTTACGTCTACGGCTAAGCCATGATAGCGCATACTGAATATTATCCTGCTCCCAGCGGTCAAGTTCACCACGGGTGGTAATATGCCTGAGCTTCAAGCCATCTTGTTCTTCTGGGGTTAAGGGCGTAGCGCCTGGGGGATAATTAAACTCTGTCATTCGTCCCAGAAATCTTTGGCATCTTCAATCATAATCTTTTGCACCAAATCATCAAAGGCTTTAGCCTTTTCCTCGGTGCTCAGTTCCTGCTCTTCCAGACGCATAGTGTGATTAACCCGCTGCATACGCTTCAAAGCGATTTTCTTTGCCTGTTGCCTGACCATATCCTCAAGGCCATCCCGTGGAATGAAACCATAAACAAACGTCATGTTCAGACCTTCGGCAAGTTTCTTTAATGAGGAGAGTTTGAGATCGCCATCTATTTCGGCATTCTCAAGCCGAGAGATACGCGATTGATCAATGCCGACACGTTTTGCCAACTGTGTCGTAGACATGCCTAGTGCTTCGCGTAACAGCTTAATCCAGCCATTATCCGATTGGAGAAGGGGTAACAACGGGCTTTTCAGCCTTTTATCCAGTTGTTCCCGAACCAGCTTTTTGTCCCAGTAGGTCATTTATGCTATATATAACATTAGAGTGTTAATATTTAATGACAATAATAGCATAAATATATCTAATTACAATGCTATTTGTAGCATTGATAAACGATTTAGCACGCTCCATAATTTATCCTAATGGATATCAGTCAATCTGAAAATTAATCTAATAAACTAAACTGTGCCATCGCACTACACGTAGACAAAACATGATTAAATGATTGGATGCTTGACAACCCACGTAGGGAAGGCTACTGCCGTGGCGTCTTTATTGTCCACGTCTAGCTCGCCATCGCGGCTGTAGAGGAAGTACGAACTGTCATTATCGCGTGCCTCGCCATGTATCCAGTCGGCCTTGATACCAAGCGCTTTCTTGTTTTTAAACAGTGTTTGCAACATATCTGTGCCTGTTACCTGACCTCTCGGGCCGTATTTGCTAGTCGGAAAGTCAGCCCCCCCAAAGCCCGCTGCTCCATACTCGCCTTGTTTATTGATCTTCCTAAAAGCTGTAGCGGCTTTGTAGTGACTGTCGTTTTTCAGCACCGGGTCAACAGTCGTATACAGATGCCGGACATCGCCATTCTCGTCCCGGTAAATTCCACCTTTGTCATCTTTTACAAGACCGGCATACTGCACCCGGAACGGTAATCCCTCGGACGCTTTCGTCACATAGCCCACTTTTGTTACATCAACATTATTGTCATTTGCAAAGGCCGCTGCAACGCTGGCGGACATGCTCCCTACTGTTTTCTTGGCGGCTTCAAGATTTGCTATGTCCTGCTGCCACGAAGGCCCCAGATTTTTAACCAAAGACAACAACAGTTTTTGTTGTGCGGCCATGTACGCATTAATGTCAGTAATAGCTTCGCCCTTGTCATCGAATATCTGCGGCTTGTCATGGCCATTGATAATCATTTTAAAGCCATAGCCCGAAAGGGTGAGTTCTTCCTGTTGGTCGGTTTCCGCTTTTACAGCTGGGTTGGTCATATGAGCCTCATTAAATAGTATGGTTATATTGATTTAATTGCCATATTGTTAACATGATTCGGCAAAATGTCAAGTAATCTTATGTGATTAAGAATTGACATCTGTAAACACAACGAAAATAGAAAATGGTGCGATTGATTAGTGGTGAGCACAGCTCAAACCACCCTTAAGCTGTGCTCACAAAATCTGCCTAATCTATTAATAAACTTTCATCAGACATCTGCCCTAAGTACAGCTTATGAGATGGTAGAAGTGGATATTTCAAAAAAATGACAAAGCATTATGTTTTTATTTTGTGAGCATTTTAGTGCTCTTAAAACCTTAAAGGGCTGTGTAAAAATAAGACCCATTTTTAGCCCTGGGCTGTGCGAAGGGAAGATGTCTGATGATTTTTGTAGAAACGGTTTCTTTTTGCACATTTCTGTTTTGATTTTTGAGAAGGTTTATTCCTTATGCATCAATCATAACAAATACACAAACCCGCCGCTGATTATCAAAACCTATGATAAAACAATTTTACAGGGTCGGAAAAACAGGTAATCAGCAAAAGGGGGAATGATATGGATCAAGTGTCACAAAATCACTTAACGGGCTTTCTGCAATTGGATCAGGTTTTAAAACTTATCCCTGTGAGCAAGGCAACGTGGTGGAATGGTTGCAAGTCGGGACAGTTCCCTAAGCCTTATAAGCTTGGCCCCCGCATAACGGCATGGAAGGTGATGACGAAACAATATCAATCATGGAATTTGGGGACACTGCAGCCGCGAACTGCACCGCCTGTCTGAAAAGAGTTTTATTTTCGGCGCAGGCATAATGAAAAACCCCTGTAACCCATTCCGCAGATTGTCCCACGGGATAATCTCATACGATATTCCATTTTTCGGTGTTACTTAGGGCCTTATTCAAGCCCGGTAATTTATATTTAGTAATGGGATTCAATGTTTTGTACAGAGAAAGGGTTAGTAAATCTTTCTTTAATTCATCCAAAAGCGCTCCCAATAAGGCTCTGGTAGCAGGAGGGTATTTCAATGCCAGGCGAACCATAGTGTTTAAGTAATTGTCAGACAGACCTTTCAATATAGCGAGTAGGCGCTTAG
>NZ_JAIXST010000147.1 GCF_027484545.1 Runella sp.
AAAATTCAAACCATCAAACGCATTGCCAGAGGGTTTAGAAGCAAACATACTTTTAAAAAAATGATTCGATTTGCATTTCAGAACCATGGCTTGCAAGTAATTTCATAAAGAGCCATAAAATGGCGAAACCTTCCAAACCACTGATTGCATAATCATTTTTATACGTCATTCCAACACCGTCATATAAGACAATATACGGTTCGGATAAACGAAGATCAACAGTAGTACCTGAACCATCTGCAAAAACGCTTCCCAAAGAGGCTACCAGAAGAATCGGATTGGTAACGGGTTCGGAAAAGCACATGGTTGTTTTTCCACCTGGCCCGGCAGACCAAGTGGTACTCGGAACAGTTGAATTAGGAATTGCGGATACACCGCTGAACCGATTAAAGTTATTGAATCCGTAAATGCTGCTTGTAGAGTTGAAATCATAATTGGCTGACATTGTCACACTAACTAATTTTCCATTTACTAAAATATTTCTGGTCGCATTTTTGCCGTTAAAATTGCTCCAAGTCGCCCAAGAATATTTCTGCTTACATTGAGCATTAACTTCAAAAGTAGTGAAGAAACAGAGGCAAACAATAATAAAGTGCTTCCAAAGCTGCTTAAAATATGCCATAAACTTCTCTTTATCAGGTGCGTAATCTCAGAAAATAAACCCTTTAGAAAGATAGTATTCCCTTTATTTTAAACGATA
The DNA here is from genome assembly GCF_027484545.1 of Runella sp. Classification (GTDB taxonomy): domain Bacteria; phylum Bacteroidota; class Bacteroidia; order Cytophagales; family Spirosomataceae; genus Runella. Next base: position 701 of record NZ_JAIXST010000147.1, read on the forward strand.
AAAAACGGGAATTTCTTGTGCGTTTTTCACACGTCTAAACGGTTTTTATTCAAACATTCAGACAATGTCACGACGATTTTATAAATATTAAGGTAACAATTTATTGAACGGATACGTATGAAATTGGCTCTTTTTAAATATTGAACCAGAAAGAAAATTTTACGGAGAAAGGAGTTACGCCTGGATTTTGGCGGTAGGTAAGCCGATGGATAGCATCTATCCGGAGTACTTTAAAGATGTTATCTATGGCATAACCTACTTCCACATACGGTGTTTTATCCAAGGTACTGAAACCTAATACCGCTTGTCCCTGGGTGTTGGTAGGGGCAAGCAAATTCATATTGGCCGGGCGAACACTGCCATAAAGAACTTTTGCATTGGCTAAAAAGCGCCATTTAAGCCGTTTGATAGCAGGAATGCGATTGAAAAGCAGTCCCTCAAAATTGTGCTCGTAACGAAGTTGAACGTAGCGGTCGCTTACAAACTCAAAATAGTTCATGAGGTTAAACGCATTTTCTACGTAAAACAGGGACTCATTACCCAAAGGAGTATGAAGCAAAGGGTAAGGAAGGGTAGAAGGGATATACCCCATTGTTAGATTGTAATAAGAACGGCCCCAAATGCCTACTCGAAAATTCTGCTTTACACTAAGTGATATTCGATGGTAACTAAAATCGCTGTTCATAAAATTGCGCATCCCTAATTGGTAGCGCAGCATAACGAGTGGCCATTTATGAGTACCTAATGTCAGGCGTTCGTTGTCGTTGTAAACAAAAACCTCGTCTTTTCCCCAACGCGTTTCAAAAAATAATTCTGAAGTTTGATAGTCACTCTGAATGGGTGAACGGTCACCTAAACCGGGAAAAGTGCGGAAGGCGAAGGCATACATAGGATGAAAAGTACGATGTCTTATTCCAACTGTTTGAGTGAATCCTCTGAATAATTCCCGCTTGAGATAACCCGAACTGATGCCTTCAAAATATCCGCGTCGGTAGGTACCCCAGCGTGTCATGGCACCAAAAAGTACGTTGTTACCGATGGCTTCGGAAGATAGTCCAATACGCTCTAAGTCATAACTGTGACTGATGCCGCCGATGGTCCACGGCTTTCGGCTGAATATATAATCTACACTGAAATTATACTTCCATTTTTGGTCGAGTGTGCCGTAAGCTGCCGCGCCGCTTAAGATCCATTTGCGACTGAAATCAGGATTGGTTTTGGCTCCGATACGAAAACGATTTCCTTCAATGAGGTTGTGAGAGTATAGATACAAAAATGGTCCTGCATCAATATTAACTTTAGGAAGACGTTTATAGCCATTGACAGCCATATTGAGTACTTCAATGTAAGTTCGAACAATGGGTACTTGTTTTACTGAGTCAATGAGCCGATATGCAGTTTGCTCGCCTACCGTGAGGGGTTCGTGGCGGGCTTTGTCCCAAAAATCATTGGGATAATCGCGGTAATCTGCCGAAAGCTCGATGGGATAATCGTAGAACTTAGGCGGGCGTGGTTGATTGACGGTAACATTGCGATTGGAAGTGTAAAACTTAATCAACATTCCTGCCGTTGAGTCAGTCAATTCCGCTACATCAATTAGTACTCGCGATTTGACCGGCATCCAAGTGCTGTCTCCGATTTGTTCGTATTCCTGCTGGATTTTGATACGCTCAACAAAATTGATGTTGGCGCGTTTTCCCACGGTCGCATCCACCTGTACAAGTGCGTGGGAGAGGGTATCCACCCAAATCGAACCGCTAAACGCCAAGTCCTGTTCTCGTTTGGGTTCATAATCAATTTGATAGCACCAATAACCGCCCACAAAAGTAGTGTCAATCAAGTAGTATTCATACGTATTTTTCCATCCGTCAGCAATGGGAGAATGGAAGTCTTTATCAACGACATTGAGCCAATTTTGGTAAAAATTGTATTGTTGAAATGACGACCCAATCATCTGAGAAATCAAACTGCCGTCTGTTACAGCAATGCCCGAGAGTTTAGTTTTCAGAATCTGCTCCTTTTTTTTGCGTGGATTTTCTCGAAAATAATAGTTAGACAAAGATTCGGATAAGTAAATCGGTATGACAGGACGACCATCTTCTCCCGCGATTTTATCAAACTGCTCCACGGCTCCCGTAATTTGTTTCATGGATTTACGCTTCCGAAAACGGCTGGAGATGTTATCAACGTCAACCTCTATTTTATTATAACTTTCGTATTCGTAAGCGTTTAGGCGAGTGGGATTATGCAAAGGTTTTTCTTTGACGACTTGCCGCAATATGTCATAGGCAGGGTTTTCGCCCGCATATATTTTTACTTCCTGTAGTTTCAATTCGGACGACTCTAACTGAAAATCAATCGTTTGGACTAAGCTGTCTTTCCTAATGGCTTTGACCCGAACTCGATACGACATAGAAGAAGCCAACAGCGAATCGCCGATTTGGGTAGTTTTGAGCGTATAAAATCCTTCAAAATTGGTAGATACTCCCACCGATTTACCTTTGATAGCCACCGCTGCAAATGGGACGGGGTCACCCGTTTGGGCATCCGTAACGCGTCCCGAAAGTGTGTAGGATGTTTGGGAAAATGCTTGCCAGGTGGAAAACACAAGTCCAATTAAAAAATAGATGCGATTGAAACGTACTAAAGATTTTATCACCGGTGGGGAGTTTTGTTCCTGTCTGCCTTCATTAACTAACGTGTGATGAAAATAAAAAAGTTTAATCGATTTGGCAATTTTTTTATGGCTTTAAATGAATTTACGCAGTTAGAGGGGGGATGTGTTGCAATATTCAAAGTTAATAAACGAAAAATCCCCTCGTTGGGTTTACCAAAAAGGGGATTTTTGTGACAAACGGAGAGTTTAATAAGACTGCCGTTTGATTTGAATAGATTGACTGCTTACTTTAAATTGTTTTACTGCACATTTTCGTTGTATTCGACGTGCCAAGTATGATCGGCTAACATAATCACTTTGGCAATATAGCGACTGTATTTGTAAGAACGTCCCCACTCCTGAGGAGCAACCATCGACAAAACATCGCGACCGTCTTCTTTCTCGTACACATAATAGGTTTCGTTCAAAACGGGCTCAAAATTCATCTGCGCGGCATAAATTCGTTCCGAAACATCCACTCTTTGTCGTAATTCTTTGGCTTGCTGCGCCAACGTTGCCATTTGCTGGTAAATCTGATTGAGCTGCCGTTCAGTCTGCTGTCGCATCGCTAAGACAGCTTTTCCTTTGGCTTTTCCCATATCTTCGGGCTTTATCACGGCTCCGCCTACGGAATGGGCGTACGCCATCAGGCCCGGATTCTCGGCTACTTTGTCGGGGTTGATTGGATTTTCTACAATCATAAGATAAGTTGTTTACTGTTTCTCTCTATCAACGCCACAAAATTAAATATTGTTTATTTTGAACAGTGACAATACCCTTAGAATGTTCGTAAATAATAAAATATAGTCTATAATTAAAAGATATTTTAGATTTTATATCTACAAATTGTAATAAATTTAGATAATTGTAACAAAAAAAGCCCGACTGATAAAATCGGGCTTAGGGGTTAAATGACCTTTTTACTTCTTTTTCAAGACCGTAATGTAAAAAGTGTTACGGGTTGTGTTGACAGTCGTACCATCAATTTTAGAAAACGAAGAATTTTCCATCATTTTGTGCCATTCGGCGTTGCGTTCATCACCATTGATACTTACGATAAAAATACCGCCTTCTTCCAAATAGGGGTTAAAACGGGTCAGTACTTTATCCACGGAAATTCCGTAATAAATCGCTTCGTTGATGATAATGACGTCAAACTTTTGGTCAGGAATATAGGTGTTCATGTCCGCAATGAGGTACTTGGTTTTTTCATCCTCATATTTTTTAGCATTGGCAATGGCTATGTCCGATACGTCGGTCGAATAATAAAGCTCGTACTTGGATTTATCGAATCGCTGTTGAAGGTATCCTTCTCCCGCACCGATTTCCAAAATTTTCCCATTGGGTTTTAGATGTTGGGCATAGCCCACAATGACACTGAAACGTGCCAGTTCGTGAATGTCGCCCAGACCATCCCAGCGGCCTAAATTGTACTGATAATTCCAGCGATCTTTGTCGCGACGAAGTACCTTACGATTGATAAGGTCAGTCGTAGTGTTTAATAAATTCATGAAGTGAAGTAGATAGTTAGGTAATTCGTTTGTGTATGGCAATTATCTTGCTAATATAAACATAGAAATGTAAAATAGGACTCTCGTTTACTATAAAAAATCTTTATATATCTCATAAATTATACCATACATGGTAGTTATTTAAAAGGTGTTGATGCACTCTTGGTTATAATTGACGACAAAAAGCTTAGTAACCAAGTGATGGTATTTGAGTTTTCTTGAAAAGGATAGGCTTTTTCTGACATATC
>NZ_JAIXST010000349.1 GCF_027484545.1 Runella sp.
GGTAGTGCTTCAATTATGGTGCTGAGAGCCCCATTGCATGATTCAAATTATGGTAGCATAAATAGAATTTGATAGCCCCAATGTGATTTTCTAATTTTTTAGAAAATGAGAGGGTTTCTCTGACCAAACGAGATACTCTTTGACGTAGGGTATTGTTGAATCTTTCAATATGATTTGTGTATTTTTTTTGTTTGCAATAAAGATGCCTTCCCTCTGGAATAACAGTTTTGTAGCTATCCCAGTCATCGGTATGAAATAATCCATATTCTCTAATTTGTTGAGGTATTTTCTCCCACAATGCCTTGGCAGATTCTCTACTTCTATCGCCAACATGAAAAGCTATAATCTGCCGAGAATCTTTGTGCATAACCAGCCAAACATAGTAAACATTTTTTCGATTTCCTACCCATGACCACAATTCATCGGCCTCATTATCAGCTAATTTTATGTAGTACTGGTCGTTATAATTTACTTTCTTGAAATTAATTTTACAATTTAAATCTTCGGGTAATTCCGCGTATATTTCTTTGATAAAAGCTAATAGCCAGCTTAAAGAAATACCCACGACCCGACAGATACCCCGAAGAGAGATACGCTCTGACAAAAGTCGTTTTATATAAACCTTCTTATCTGGTGAAATGAACCAGTCTTTGCCTTTATCAACCGCATCGGCGGTCCGAAAATTTATATCTACAATCTTTGCACTTATTACAAGGTTTAAGATAGTCTGTAAAACCATTTTTCTTTACATTTGTGCTAAGGCAACGGGGGCATCTTTCGGGTGTATTACACATCAGGTAGGTTATTTAGGTTCTTGGTAAAACAAAAATAACACCCCGATTGCCCCTTACAAAATCAGCACCATAATTGGCGCACTACCTCAATTCCGAATCCCAATCGCCTTTGGTACCTGTCATGTTGATGGCAAATACTTTGGCAGGAAAAAAGGGCTTCAAATCCATGTTAACAATGACGTGCGTAGGTTTTTCGGGGTGGCGTTTCACTTCCAGATTGCGATAATCTTCGATGATTTTGCCCGGTCCGCGAATCTCGGCGAGGAACTTGGAAATCTGCTTTTTGATGTCTTCCAACATCTTGTTATCAATGTTTTCGAAGGTACGACGGTTCAGAAAATCCTGCATGATTTTGCCAATCCAGTCAAACACCCGAACCACACTATACGTCTGCAAACCTACGTTATCGCCATCAAAAAGCGTTTTTGCCGACTGCGGCACCACCCGTCCCCACTCGTAAATGAGCGGAATTAAGCCTCGGTTCTCCAATTGAGCTACCTCGTTTTTGCGCATGGTGAACTTTGTTCCGCTCGCCATTTTGAGTTTTCCGTGGGCCAAACCTGCCGCCGGTTGGGCAATGCTGCCTCCCCAAAGCAAACCGGCCAAGGCCATCGACGGAGGAACAAAAAGGTGATCTTCTTCTCCAATATCGGTGTTGGCTTCACGGCCAACTACCCAGTTGGCAGGCATCATCACGTGCGATTTGTACGCATCCGAGCCTGTCAATTTATCTTTGTCAAAGGCCGCTTCCACATCTTCGGCACTGTCTAAGTGACGATAGTCGGTAAGTAACATTGCCTTGTTTTGATAGGCCAATTCAGCCCATTTATCCACGATGATATTTTTCTTTAACCAACCCGGTATCACCACCAGCGAATAGTTATTTGTTAAATCGAAGCGGTCGTAATTATCCCGAAGTTCTTTGGCCAATTGCTCAAAAATCCCCGTTGGATTGCTGAATCCATCAATATCGGTTGTCATGTCGTTGCCGGCATCGAAAAGGGTCAGGTTTTTAACTTTTTCTTCGGCGGTATTTTCAAAAAACAACGCCAATGAACGATACGAGCGCTCCAGTTCTTCAGTCTGACTAAGGCAGTTGAGTAAATTGGATTTGAGTGTTTCACCGGCCGAGGATGCTTTTTGTTCGGCATCGGCTACCATATCGGCTATATTATCGTGTGCTGAAAGTAAATCAGCTACGGCCTGAAGGCGTTTTTTAAGTTTTTTACGGTCGGCCTTGTTATCTTCTTCTTCCAAAAACATCGCTTTACGCGCCTTTTTGGTTGAATCCATATTTTCGGTGCCGTCCACAATGGTTTTAATAAACTCAAAACCACCGTATTTAGATAATTGTGGGACTATTTGAGTCAAAGGACGCGGTGCGGCCGCCTTCTCTTTGAAAAGTTCTTTCGATTGGGGTAGTTGTTCTTCTTGTGCCATAGCGGGTTTCAGTTGCAAAAGTTCGTCATTCGGTTAGGGGATGTAACCACACGGTACGCCGTTGCGATAGAAATATAGGTTACATAGTTAAAGAGTTTGTTTATTCTTCGTCAATCGCGTCCAATTCGGCAATCATAGCCATGAGTGCTTCCAAAAAAGCCGCTTTTCCGGCGGGGTCAGCCAACAGTTTTTGAAATACTTTGTTGGTCATCAGGCGCTTGATCATGGTTTGAAAATCGTCTTCTTTACCTTTCAGTTCCTGCAAAAAGCCGCTTTGCTCAATCATCCCTTTCACCGTAAAAGCACTTACGCTCGTAAAATTCAGGGTTTCGTTCACTTCTGCTCCATCTTCAGTCGTATGAGTTACATCCACTTGAGGTTGAAAATGATCAAACGCGTCCTGTAATTTTTGGATGCCTTCTACGGGCGCTTGGCTCATAGAATCAGCCGTAAACTTGCTGATGATGGCGGTTTTGTTATCGTGCAAAAGTTTGATGGCTTCACTGGTGCCTTCGTCGATTACGACGCCGCCCAATTGGGGTTTTTCGATTGCCATGGTCAGGAATAAATTAGGGGTTATGTTTTATTTACGTAACAAAGGTATTGGCTATGTTTCAACTATTTTAGCGTATAAATACGTGATTTTCAAATGACGTATTTTTACTCGTTATGTCTTTTTAAGGAGTGGCAATAGGGCGATAGAACCACCAATTTTTCGCAAAACTCCCTTTGACGGTTATTGTATTTTTACTTTTGAAGTATAAAGTACAGGATTGAACAGTACCGCCTTGAGGTATATTTTGTTCATAGACTTCCAATTCATCATTATCCCCTCCAACAACTGCCCCAATAATAGCTGTATGATAAGGCCAGGAAGAGTTTCCCCGTTCCTGATAAGCGCCGTTGCTTTCGGTGTATTTGTACAATTTAAACTGAACAATATCACCGGCCTGTAGCTGCCCAAATGAATTAATAGCTGTACCCCATTTATAGGGAGGTTTAAAACTTTTCCCCATGACATCATTGGAAGTTTTTGCCCGGTTTTCACGAAGTGCTTCTTCGGCCAAATCCCAGCATTCGGAGGCACCGCTAATTTTACCTGTTACGTTTGTGCCTACTTTTGATTTTACCCAAGAAACTATTGTTTGATTAAGTCCCATGATGCAAGTTACTTTTTAATTAATATCCTCAATTTCAATTGCTTTAATTGAACATAACAAAGGTAATCGGTGATTATCAGGGATTTTAGAGTGCAACTACGTGATTTTTAAAATGAGGTATTTCTACGTGATGCCGGTACTGTTACGCGTTACCAGTCACCAACTTGATAATATATTTTCACTTTTACATCCGCTTTTTCAGCAGAATCAAATGTTTTTGAGAATGCACTTTCTAATTTTAAATGTTCGCCAAGATTAAGAGTTGCCCCGGCCGATACGTCGTCCATTGATAGCTGGGTGCTCAATCTACCATACTTACCTATCGTATCAAATGCTAAAGAGGGTTTTATCTTTGTCAAATAACTATCGTCGTACGAAATCACACCTCCTACCCGTGTATGACCCATGATTTGAACATCATAACCTACCTGAAACCCTTTCGCTACTTCCGCCATGCTTGGAAGCCCTCCCTTAAATCCGCCTTCATAAAATCGCTGCACTCGAGTCAGAACCGAAGGGGAAAAGCCTAACGTCGGAGCTAGCAATACATTGGGAGCAAGCCAGCGATAACCGTGATTTTTCGTCAGAAACGGCAATAGATCCCAAGGCAAATGCGCCATCATTCCTACCAAAGAGTATTGACCCATATCATCTACCACCCCATGAGAATCAATGTGAACATCGCAACTGTTTCTATTGATTTGAAAATGAACCGATTCAGTAGGGCCTTTCTGACGATAACCCGTCCCCTTCGTTTTTGCGGCCATAAAACACCCCAAAAGAGTTGATTCATCGTCTCTGATGAATTTTTCGTGTCTTTCGAGTCTTTGCTTCAAAGCTTCCCAACCAACACAATTGAATTCAAAGCCTATACCCATCCCCACCTAATAAATGGAATTTTGAGTGGCTTTAATCCCATACTCGTACAAATCAAGATGAATGTGCAGTTCAGTCAATCTTGCAAGAACTTTGTCAACGATTGCGTTCTTTTGCTTCTTTTTTTCATCTTCATCTTCGCTAAACTCAACGACCGGACTTCCCATGTGCATTTCCGTTAAAAATGAATTATTTCTTTTTACTCTTTCACCCACTCAAACTCCCCATCTTCCCCCAATTTCAGGGTTATTTGCGAACCTTTGCCAATTTCGCCCGACACAATCATGCGCGAAAGCGGGCGGCGGATGCGGTTGCGAATTACACCCCGAATGGGCCGCGCACCATACTTGGGTGTGAAGCCTTCCAATGCCAAAGCTTTACGGGCTTCGTCATCCAAGTGGAGTGTGATGCCTTGCTTTTCAAGTAGAGTAATGAGTGGCTTAAGCTGAATGTTGAAAATATTGACTACGGCGCTCTCCGTAATCGGACTGAAAGGGATAATTTCGGTCAAACGGCCCAAAAATTCGGGACGGAAGTGCTTGGTCATCAAATCCAAGATATCGTTGGAGGCGGGGATTTTTCCCGCGCCAAACTGTGCCGCTATCCACTCCGAACCAATGTTTGAGGTGAAAAGTATAATGGCATTAGAGAAATCTCCCTCCCTCCCAAGTCGATCGTGGAGCGTTCCCTCGTCCAGTATTTGTAAGAACAAATCAAAGACCGAAGGGTGGGCTTTTTCGATTTCGTCAAACAATACAATGGCAAAGGGTTGCTGTTTGATTTTAGTCACCAGCAAGCCCCCTTCTTCGTAACCTACGTAGCCAGGAGGCGCGCCGTATAGCACAGCCGCAGAATGCTCTTCCTTAAACTCCGACATGTCAAAACGAATCAGGGCTTTTTCGTCGTTAAACAAAAAATCGGCCATCGTTTTAGCCAATTCGGTTTTCCCCGTACCCGTAGGCCCTGAAAAGAAAAACGAGCCAATCGGCTGTCCCGGGCGGCTCAAACCTGAGCGATTTTCTAAAATAGCATCAGCAATGACTTTGGTCGCATGATCTTGACCGACCACGCGTTTTTTGAGGTGCTCGTCCAAAAGAAGCAATTTTTCCCGCTCTTTGGATTGAAGTTTCCCCAACGGAATTCCTGTTTTATGGGCTACTACGGCCGCTACATCGTGCTTTTCGACGGTTTCTTTTTTCTGTCCGCCCAATGTTTCGAGTTTTAGCAGTAAATCCGTCAGATAATCGGCCACGGCTTCGGGCAATTCCATCTGGGCAAGTTCTGATTCTTCTTCCAGCTGTCCCAATAAAATCGGACTCAACCGATGATGGAGTTGGCGTTCAAACCAGCGCAGTTCTTGACCAAACAAAATCGGATCTCCACTCCCGTGCAATTCACGTAGACTGAGGAGTTCGGTTCGCAAAAAATCTATTTCCTGTTGGGTGGTTTCGCTCATCAACTTCATGGCGGCCATGGTACGGTCGATGAGGTCGATGGCGGCATCAGGCAAGCGGCGGTCTTTGATGTAACGTCTTGCCAAACGGACAGTTTCGATAATAGTTCCATCGCCCACCTTGATTTGATGATGCTCCTCAAACAACGAAATCACCTTTCCAATCATCCGACTCGCGGTCGTTTCATCGGGCTCTTCTACTTTTACCAGTTCAAAACGTCGCGCAAAGGCTTCGTCGGGCTCCATAAATTTCCGAAACTCGTCGAGCGTAGTGGCGCCAATCACGGTCAACTCGCCACGGGCCAATTCGGGCTTAAGCAAATTGACCAGGCCCATCGCACCGCTTTGAGGGTCCATCAGGATGTGGATTTCGTCAATAAAAAGCAGTGCCCGCTCGTATTGTTTTATTTCTGCAATGATATTTTTGAGGCGATCTTCGATTTCTCCTTTGTAAGAAGCACCCGCAATCAACGCGCCCATATCCAATTGGAACAAATAGGCATTTTGAAGGTGTCCCGGCACTTGTCCGGCCACAATCAACTGGGCTAATCCTTCCACTAAGGCCGTTTTTCCTACGCCCGGTTCACCCACAATAATTACGTTAGGTTTGGTGCGCCGCCCCAAGATTTCGACCGTCATACGGGTTTCCTTGTCGCGTCCGATAATGGGGTCCAGTTTTCCATCGCGGGCTACGGCGGTTTTATCCACACAATATTTAAACAAGGCTTTAGCGCCTGCATTTCCTCCGACTGAAGTAGCTGCCGATGTACCTTTGACCGCACCGTTGGCAGGAGGGCTAACGGCAGTTTGTACGCCTGCTTCGGCCATTGCTTTTTCGAGCAATTCGGTTTCGGTCAGTGGAAACGATTTGAGTTGGTCTTTCTGAAATCCTACGCCCGGACGGGCAATGGCGGCCAGCACTGCCAAAGGCGACACTTCATCTTCTCCCAATTTCATCCTAATCACGTCCGATACTTCAAACACAGCCTGGGCCTGAGCATCACCGCGGGCTACCCCCTCAAGACGAGTGGATTTTGGGTATTTTTCGATGCGAATATCGGCCCAATCGCGGAGGTAATGAATATCAATTCCCCAGACTGCCAGAACACTCGACAGACCTACATCATTGTTTAACAAGCCTTTAAGCAAATGCCCAGGCGAGAATGTAGCGTGCTGATTTTCTTTTGCTACAGACTGCGCAATTTGAATGGCTTGTTTGAGATCACTACTGAAAGTTAATGTCGAGAGCATAGCGTAGGGCTTGGAGGATAAGTAAATCAAACTTAGAAAAAGGCAACATGAATCACAAGAAGTATTGAGTAAACGGTAGGGAATAATGAGGGAATGTAAAAAGTGATAACGCAACCTTTAATTACACTCCGTTTCCCTGAAAATACTTCCGGTTACTGGCATTAAATAAATCACTGCTTGCAGGATTTCTAAACAGAATGGATGCGTAACGGGAGTCATTCTCTATGTTGGAACGGAGCCTTGTCAAGTCATCTGAATTGATATGTCCGGTGGCTCGGGTGTTTATACAACGACGGCCCACGCTTACTAAATCATCGGGTATGTCTCTGGTAAAGCCTGAATTGTGAAGATAATAACCCTGCGCAATATAGCCTGCTGCTTCGCTGTCTATTCCCAAAAGCCTCATGCTGGTTATGTCAAAATAGGCATGAACAGATTCATGTACAATCAAGGCATTAAAAAGTCTGGACCAGGTCATGGCAGGCCGAATGGTAAAACTATTCCCATCGCTTGTATAACCGCCGTCGGAGCCTGAGGGCAAAGTGGCAGCATCGCCGAAGGTGATTTTACCTCCTTCAATCGCCGTAATTACTTTTTGGAAAGCGGTATAGTCAATTTGGATAGTTCTGCCATCATCTCCCATAAAACTGAAGTTGATGCGGCGTGTTTCATTGCTTTTCAGCACTTGCAGAATGTGTTCTTTTAAGCCCATGATGCGTTCTGATTTTTAGTTAATTTTCTCAACTAAATTAAGGATAAAACAAACCTAAACAGCTACTAATCAGACCTGAATTTACTAAACGGTTAAAAACTACCGATTCTGAAACATGATCTTACTTAACGGTTCTTCTTTGATCTCAATCAAATCGCTGATGAGCCATCCGGAGTTGCTGCTTTCCCGGGTAAAGCTTTCAATTTTGATGACCCATCCTTTAATTCCGGTAAGAAAGACAGTAACCCGTTCACATTCATTAAACTTCACTAATTTACTGTCAACGGCAAAAATGAACGCACTCAACGCATCAAATCGGAACGTAGAATCGGTATAACTGCGTAAAGGAGTTCCTGAACGTAAGGCATTGGAAAGGCTTAAAAAATTGGTTTCGTGCGAATTAGGCACTACTCCGCGTTGTTCTATTTTTTGTTCAAACTGCTCAATAAACGAGTCTGAAGCTCCCAGTAAAATCCATTGATGCACGTCATTGGTGATTTTGCGGCGAAACAACAGATCGGCTAAATTGGTCGTACTGAAATATTCTACCCCACAGGAAGCAATGCTGTAAATCTGATCGTCAAACTTATTGATAAACAAGGGGTTATCGGCATCGCAAACCAATTGCAAAAATCGTTTGAGTCGGTCGCGGTCCGGGCCTTTGTGCCAGCGATTATCTTCCGAATTGACCAATTTTTCGATGTAAGTCGCCCGAACCGCAGATAATTTAAGCGAATCGGGTGCTTTTTGCCCATTTGGAAGTCGATTGGCATTGAATCGATCATAAAATTCATCCAATTGCTTCACTTTCAGCAGCTGATTTTCAGGCGTTTTCATTCGTTTGGCGGACGATTGCCCCCAAAGATTTGATGTCAGCGACACCCAGGCCAAGAAGATAAAAGCGCGAAGCATATTTTTGTTACACGTGATCTATTAACCAACTACTGAAAAGAGCAAAAAGCAAGTGGCAATAAGCAAAAAAGACAAATGGCAAAAGGCAGAAGCAAGTTCAACCTCAAACTGCAAACCGTAAACTGTTAACTGTAAACTAATTAATCGGTTTAGCCTGTTTCGTGGTTTCAGTCACTTTGATGTTTCCGAATTTAATGATCCATTGATTTTGTTTGTAAAAGTCCTCGTCCATCAGATTTTGAAGAGAAACATCCACATCTTTGGTCGTTTTGTCTTGGTAGATAATGTTTCCTTTGTCATCTTTTCCCGTAAACTCCTGCGAAAAAGTGGCCGTCGTGTAATACCCTCCATCGGCTCCTTTGCGGTAATCGCCTACGTAAGTGGCATCGTAAAATAGAATTTCAACTTGCGGATATTGAAGCGCTTTGAGCCGTCGGAAGTAATCAGCAACCGAGCGCGAAACGACCTGAGCCCCTTTTTTGCCCGAAGAAACCTGAACCGTAGATCCCGGTTGAAACAATTTGATGGCCTCTTTGATGGCTTTGTCCCGGTTTTCGTCCGATTGTTTTTTGTCCGAAATGATTTGTATGTACTCCTGTAGTCGCCCTACCTGCTGCTCGGTCCGTTTTTTAAATTCACCATCCAATTCTGCCCGCGTAGGGTCTTTCAACTCGCCCTGATACGCCGGTTTGGAAGGTTGCTGGGCTTTTGAGACGAAAGCGCTCAAAAGGAATCCCCAAAAAATAATTTTAAAGCAGGTAGATTTCATGTCAATGTTAGTGGTTGTCAACTACTTGTTCGCAATATCCAAGAGTTCGGGATTAATAATAGCATCCAACTGTGCCACAGCTTCGTACGTCCGAAAATTTCGCAACGTAAGAGTGAGTTTTAAACCCGTACTTTGCAGTTCATAGCCCCCTTCCATGATAAAATCTTCGTTGGGAATAGCTTTAACAGGATCCCATTCTTCGGCATTTACCCATTTTAGTTTTTTGGAATTGAGAGACGCAACCAATTGGTTTTGAACTTTATAAGCAAATACATCCACATTTTTACCATTTTTGCCGATAAACGGCTCAGCAAACAGTCGTTTGGCCGTAGTGGGCAACTTCGTTTTTATCGTTTCAACTAATCCATTCAACGTAGAAGAAAGCGACAAAATATCGTTTCTTTCGGCGGCTTCTTTCACTTCCCATTCTTCATTGGTAAAGGTCATAGCAGCAATCTCGACGCTTGGTGCTTTTTCAATCCCTTTGATAAACACCTGTTTCGTATCCCATTTACCATTGGGTAATTTATAGCGGTCAAACACCATCTTAAACTGCAACAGGTTATCCTGAGTCACTTCTACTCCGGGAAAATCTTTACTTCTTGATTTTCCTCTAAAGTTTTTCTTTACGTACACATCCAGGTAGGGCGTTCCTTTTTCATTGAACAGCATCGGCGAAAACCGCGCTTTATCGATGGCAAAATCGACGTGGTAATTTCCAAACCACAACGACAAATTATTGAGATAACTTTCCGCTTCAAACGCCTCTGGAAATTTGCCAGATTTAATCAATTCTACCGTCACAATGTCATTGGAAATACTCACTTTATCTCCTTTTTTGAAACAGGTCCGTACCAACTCCTGTTGATAATTGCTTTTTGCCTCATTAGTTTCCAGCGAATCGCCCATGTAGCGCAGGTTGAAGGCAAATTGATTGTCCAGTAATTCCTGAATTTTATCTACCAACTTGTGGGTTTCTTCCGCCGTAGGTTGATTAAATGCCTGTTTTGGAGGCAAGAGAATATCGGCTTCCACTTCCATTTTGTCCAATAATTTCCCCTGCACATTTTCCAAGCGGAGCGTAAATTTTGCCTGATTCCCTTTGAGAAGTTTGGGCAAAACGCTCAGTTTCAATTCATCTTCGGCAGCTTTGTTGGATTCCAACGCCGCTATTTTTTTAGAACCCGGCACCGAAAACCCGGGATTGACCGGCGTTTGTACCATCCTAACTATCAAATCTTTGACGGGTTCGTCCGACTCATTAATGATATTGTATTTGACCGTAGGTTGCGAAAGCAGGGTAATAAATCCTTCGCGAGTACCTTCCCATTTTATACCGTCTTTGGCAAAATGAACCAAAGGCATCAGCGGCTCCTGTACGGGCACCGTCAGTTTTTCGTTGAAGTTGTACAAGCCGCTCGGCTCTTTTACATTGACAGTAATGGTTGCTGTGGCAGCCGCAAAATTCGACGGAATAAAAAGCTCGCAGGGAATAATGATGGTTTCCCCCGCCAAAATGGTAGTGGGAGCAGTGCCGCCCGGTGTGATGGATTGGTCGTTGAACGTAAGGGTGATGGTGGGTTTGTTGAACATTCCACGGCCTTCGTTTTTCAACAAAAGCTTAACTGCTTTGGTACGACGTCCTTTTTCCAAAATTAATGGACCGTTGTTGGAAGCTACCAAACCCACGGCCTTCACCAACGGTACAGGCGGACTTTGGGTTTTAAACGTGACGGGCACTTCGTCCCAAACATTCCCTGATTCACCTTCGAGTTTCAACAAAAACGAAGCTTTCCCATCCACCAACTGACCATTGGTACGAATCGTAACCTGAGCAATGCGATTACTGCCTCCTCGGACGTCACCCACGAGTACGGTGGGGTCAAATTCAATGCCTTTACCAATGGCTTGAGGGACAATTCGCACCAATCCTTTTTCAAATCGTCCTTCACCATCGTTGCGAACGGGTACTTTAAACGTAATACTTTGTCCGCCTTCCACAGACTCTGTACTTTTTTCCAATCGTTCTTTCTCGAACAGCGGTTTGGGGGGTTTAGGAATATCAGCCAATGAGCGCGGGTCCTGCCAATTGGGTTCAATTTTGCGCAGGTATTCCACGGCCCGCTCGGTGGGTTCGTCCAAAAACGATTTTTCGAGGTAGCGTTTTGCCTCGTCCTTTTTGCCCTGCATAAAATACGCCACGCCCAATTCCCGATTTGGAAAATATTCCGACGGCCTGCCGGTCCGGGACGCAATGGCTTTGGTATCGGTATTGCTTACTTTCAGGGCCGCATCAAGGTATTCGACCGATTGCGCCCACTTTTGTTCCTGATTTAACCGGGCTCCCGCTTTGTAAAAATCAACAAATTTCTGGGCTTTCACTTCCCGAGAAAAAAGCCAGGCAAACAAACAGATAATTAGTAAACTATATTTTTTCATATTCCCAAATTCATTCTTCTCAGCTCCTTAAAAGCATTACTAAATCAATGGAAAAATAACTGCGCGTGTATTGATTAATCGACGTTGACGTACCTTGTGGATATTTCATTTGCTCGTAAGCTCCGTGAATTTTAAAACGGTCAAAAAACAGCGTGGCTCCGAAACTGAAACTTTTGGCTTTGCTGCTCGTTCCGTCGTTGTTGAGGTACGATTGCAGACGATACCCCCCCATGACCCGCACTTCAAATTGGGGTGAATCTACCAGAAAAAACTCAGCACCGCCTCTCAGTTGATAATGATTGTTCTTGGCAATGGTAGCTCGTTCCGGCAAGTCAATCAGCAAGGGCACTCCACGGGTCGGATTGAGGCTGTTGAACTGATTATAATCAAAAAAAGTCTGTTGGATGGCCTGTTCTTGATAAGGAAGCACTTCCGCATCTGCCGATAGCAACACTCGCCAGAACGGGCGATACGCTACGCCAACGCCGGCCGTAAAAGGCATTTTGTATTTTTGGTCGTAGGATCGACTGATTCGGGTTTCCAAGCTGCTTGCCAGCACATTACCTTCCGACAAAAATTGATTTCGCAGCGAAAACGGTGTCGAAACCCGTGCTCCGATGCGTAGTGGAAGGTTGTTTTCGTAAAAATCAAACATCACCCCTCCGATGAAATTAAGACCGCTAATTTTGTATTTTCCCTGTTCCCCGCGAACCACATTACCGGGCTGTTCCGTAGCTGAATACTCAAATTTATTTCCCAAAGCAAACCAGTAATTGGCCGTCAGTCCTACCGACATGTAAGGAGACATCTGATACGCTGCCGAGATAGAAGCTGTACTCAAATTGAGTGTACTTTTTAAGGTTTCGGTTGCCGAGGTCGACGTTTGGTTTAGCGTAAACTGATTGGCATCCGACGCACTTTGATAGGCCGCCGAAAACACCACGCTGGGGTCAAATCTTCCCAGACTGACGGGCTTTCCTTTCAGTACGGAGCGTTTGTAAGGAATGAGTACCCCCACAAAACCGGGAGCAAAGTTGGAAGCAAACGTAGCGGGCGTTGTTTCTGATTTCAGTTGGATGGAGCGATTTCGCCCCGAAATCAGTAGGTGCATTCCTTCGCCTTCTTCCAGTGTTTCAAAATTATAATCAATGGTAGCAGGTCCTGCCGGGTTCCAGTGAATGGCCGTAACATCGTCGGCGATGCCAATAAAAGCACCGCCCATTCCCATAGAACGAGTTCCCGGCCCCGTGAAATTGAGGTTCAGGTTTTGGGCGAAAGCAGAAAAACTGCCCCATCCCATCAGGAAAAAACCCACTACTAAGATAAACCTTCCTCTCATAAGCAGTACTTAGATTTGAGTATTGGGTATTAAGCACTGAAAATAGTCGATAACATATTGTAAATCAACTACATATAAAATATTTTTGTCAGTCAAAATACTATAGACTTAATACTCAATACTATTTTTTATTTAGGAATCAAAATATACTCGTTGACTGTATCTCCAGTCTTGTCGCTTCGATACAATCGATTGATTTTCAATTCATTTTCCGAGACTTTATCAATAAAAAACTGAATGCCGTCTTTTACACAATCGACCCCGTCGCTACAGGTAGGTTCGGGGCTTAAATCAAACAAAACCAATTTTACATTTTGTTCAACGCGCCATTTTCCCGTAAAATCAAAGCGGTCGCCTCCCTGGGCTACATCCGTAAATTTCACCGAATTGGCATCGCTTAAATCCAACACAAAAGGATCGTAATTGAAGAGATTTCCTCCCTGTCCTTTTACGTATACCTTTATCCGGCTACCCTGAATATGTGTTGCCTCTTTTACTACCCACACCCGTTCCATTTGGGTCGTGACTTTTGGGGATTTGCAACTTATCAAAGCCACCAATACCAAGAAAACGAGTAGGTTGGTTTTCATTTTTCCTATTCCTTTACAATTCTAAACGATTGTTTCTTATCACCCTGAACCACTTCCAGCCAATAGTTTCCGGCGGGAAAATCACCCATCTCCCACTGATGCTGTAGATTATAAAAAGATTGGGTTTTGAGCAAACTTCCTTTTACGTCGTAAAGTCGCAATTGAGTCGTTTGACCCGCTTTTCCATTTTTGATTTGAATAGTGAGCCAATAGGAAGTCGGGTTGGGAAATACCGATACGACGGATTTGGCCAACGTATCTTCTTCCACTGCCACCACCCGTTTGAGCGTAATTCTCAAGTTTTGGGTTCCTCCCAAACTCCCTACACCACAAACCCCGCTGATGCCCTGAAAACTAAACGTACCGTCGTTGTCAAATCGGAACGTCAGGGTCGTATCACCAGCATTACGTACGTTACGGGTTCCTGCGCTGAAAGTGAGCGTAAAAGGCCCGCTTCCCTGTATCCGTACCCGAGCCGCCAAATTATCGCCCGTTTTTCGGGCTACAATGGAGGTGTCATTTCGAGGGCTTAGCATCTGAGCCGTAGCCCGTTGAAGAATCGAAAATGCAGCGGTGCTCGACTTATTCACCGTTGCGGATGTTTCTACCAACAATCGGTAATTTGTCCCTGCGGCTGCCGAAGCAGGAATCGTAGCCCGAATAGGACTTCGAGTACCACTGCCTAAGCTTGTACCTATTTTTTGGTTGTTGGCATCAATTAAAAATACGTTGAAGGTACCCACGCCGTTAGAAGGTATAATGGTAAAATTAACATCAACGCCTGTTCCGGGACAGGCTGATGCAGAGGTGGCAGACACGTTATCAATCCCCGTAACGGGTTGGGTTGTTACGCTAATGCTTACCGTTCCTTTGGCAGTACAGCCATTGGCAGTGATTGTTACCTCATAATTTCCGCTCATCGCCGCTGTCCCGTTGGCGATTGAGGGATTTTGTTGGGTGGAAGTATAGCCGTTGGGGCCCGTCCAGGCGTAGGTATAGCCCGTTCCGCTTCCCGAAGTAAGTTGTATCGTTTCTCCAACAATATACGTGGATTTAGAAGACGCTGCATTGGGAACCGGAATCGAATTTACGGTTACTTTGACCGTATCACGGGCCGTTCCGCAGGTGCTGGTTCCCGTCACCACGTAGATGCCGGAAACGGGAGTGGTCAGTTGCGGCGAACGGGTTGTGTTCGTAAAACTCGGCCCACTCCAACTATACGTTGCAAACCCATCGGTCGCCGAAAGTGCCACGGCTACCCCGGCACATACCGATAATGGTTTGGTACCGTTGGCTGTTGCAGCGATGGTTGGGGTGGAAGTGACGGTAAATACATCGCTATTGGCCACATTTGTTGCTGCCGGATTACTGCTTTTTATTCGTACACGATAACTTCCGGTGGGTAAACTAACGGGGATGATGTACACAATCGGGCTCGTGGGCGAAGTAGCGACGTTTGCCAAAACCACCGAAGTACCAGCTTGATTCATTACATCAACGCTGAAAACATTGGCGGCATTAAACGTTCCAGTGGTTGTAAAACTCATCCGTAACGTATCCTTCAAGCACAGTGAAGTACGATTCAGAGTAGGTTTGGAGATAGTCACCACTACTGGCGCTACCGTGACAGTAACGGAGGAAGTATCCGAACACCCGGTGGTGGCATTCGTGCCTTTTACAGTATATTTCCCACTCATGGCAACCGTCGCATTGGGGCGAGTAGGATTTTGTTGGGTAGATGTATAAGAAACCGGGCCACTCCACTCATAAGTAGTTGCACCGGAAGATTGTAATTTGATGGTATCGCCTACGGAATATGTTGCCGCCGGAATAGCGCTTGCGCGGATAGTGGGTAAGGCATTGACCGTAAAAACATCACTGATAGGTGATTTGTAAGGAAAAGTTACCGAGGAAGGTGCAGGCACGCCGTTGATTTGAATTTTATAACGTCCGACCGGTAAATCGCGAGGAATAGTGACATTCAACGGAGTAGTAGTGCCGGAGGGAGCCAACGTTCTGACAAGGGTTGTACCTGCTTCATTCAGGACAAGCGCCGAAAACGTGCTGGAAAACACCTGAGTCCGCCAAACGAAGTTAATTGGGACGCTGGCTCCGAGACAAACGTTGGCAGCTATTGTAGGTTTTTGGATGATTGCCGGCAGGTTTCCGTTAATGTCAAAGGTCTGAGCATATACATCTCCCCGGCATTGACCGGTGGCGTTACGTTCGTCTTCCCACATGGCCAAATACGGATTGACGGAACCCAAACTATACGACAATTTGAGGTTTCCACGACTTTTAGAATCGTTGACACCGCAAATTTCCCTGCCCGGATCTGCCCAACTGCGGCTCACCTGATAAGTATTGGAAACGTTAATTAACTGCCCATAGATTTTGTTATTAAATATTCCGGTCATGAAATATTTTTTATTTCCTAAATAAACATCCTCAATCAGAAGTCCTGTTATGGAACTCCCTCCCGAATTGTATCCCCTTGTTATGACCTCCAACTCATTACTCAATGAAGTCACCCCGTCAAAAATCCGCATTACCTGCGCATTATCCGATTGGTTTAGGTACAAAAAACAGGTAAGCCCTGAAATTCCGCCCGCTACGTTCACATTATTTAGGGCGGAAGATTTAAAAATGTTGGTCACCCCAATCAACGTTGCATTGCTATGACGAAAACGGTGCGCTCGTACATCCGTTCCTACCCCAACCTGACCTCCGTTGCGGGCATACACCACCATTTCGTCGGTGGCGGGCTGAACGATAGCATTCTGAATATGAATGATTTGCTCTATATCTGCGGCATTATCAATTCTTCCGGTATGGGTTCGGGTTAAAGTACTGCCGCTGAGGGTATATCGTTTGACATGTAATTGGCGATTGTTGTCACTGTGAGCCACAAATACCACCACTCCGCTGCCCCAGGCAGCACCAAATACCCGAGGCTTAGACTGATCTCCCGCTTCTACTTCAGAGACCACTTCGGTAGGAGCTGCGGTAGGACTGCTTAAATTAATCAGAGTCAATTTTATATCTGAAGTTCCTCCAGAAGTACGGTACGTAGAAACAACGGCCAATCGGCCTCCATTCGGCACGAAAGAGGCACTCCATTCCAAATCGCCGCCGGTATACAATGCTAATTGATGCCCAATGCCTGAGTTGGCCAAAATCTGAGGAGCACCGTCACTAATGTTAATGACTTGCTGATAAAGTTCGGCATTGGACGATTTCACTACTCGATACACTATAATTGCCTGATTAGACCCATCGGCTCGAAACAACCCAACACTTTTAATTCCGTCGGCACAATTTGGGTCACTCAAGCCATTTACCGAAAAGGCAAGTCGTCCGCGTTTTCCCGCCGCATTGATATATTGGGTATTCGCATTGGCATCATAACGTTGCACATACATGGCAGCGGCATTGCCTTCTCTTTCTACCCAAGCCATAATGAACCCGCCTGTCCCATCGGGAGTTACTCCGTATAAGGTAGAATTGTAAGCAGTACTGGCATCGCTGGAAATTCGCGTATTTTCGGTCGTAATTTCACTCCACTGCCCCCAACTATACAGGTTGCTTCCTATCAACAACACAAAAAGTACCCATCTCTTAATAGTCATACAACTTATATTTCAAGTAGTGGTATTTGATGCAATTTACTGAAAATCAAAGGGACAATAAGAATTAAAGTTCGTGTTTTTATTGAACGGTCAAAAATTTCAGGGATATTTTATCCACCGGGGATTTTTTTCTGAAGCGTGTCCTGATTTTTCTTTTTACTAAAGGATAATGTATTGGCAGTTACCCCATTTTGATCGGGCTTAGAAAGAGAATCCGCAGAAGCAATCTCCGTCTTTTTGGGTTTAGAAGGCAGACGCTTTGAATTGACGGAAGCAACCGTTGCTTTTTTTATTTCGGGGTCTGGTTTTTGGGTAATCGGTACAGTATCAGCCTTTTTTTCGGGAGGAGGTTTTGAATTGACAGGAGTAGGTTTTTGGGCAATTTTTTGTGGCTTTAAAAACCAATAGGCTCCAAATGCCAACCCTATCAACAAAACAGACACGCCCAAGTACCAAAACCCCTGTCCCAGCTTGGCAGAAGGGGGTGTTTCGACCACAAGCTTATTTTCAACGGGAACATCAAAGGTAGATTCCATCTCGTTAGAGGCCATTACCTGAATAGGTTCGACCCATTCTTTGGCAATAAGCGGCTCCCCTACCTCCGCGATTTGCACCAAATAACCCGAATAATTGTCCCGCGTATTGCCTTCACACAGGTTAAGAATGAGTTGGAGTTTTTTAGCGTCGTTTTGTTCGCTATCCAGAATCTGACACAAGGCTTCATCAGTTAAATTTTCGAGCACCCCATCGGTACACTGAAAAAAATAATCGCCCGGTTGTACATCCGTCAGTTGATTGATTTCAATGTCTGTTTCTTTATGCGAACCCTGAATCGCTCGGGTAATTACATTTCGTTCGGGGTGGTTTTTCGCCTGTTGCTCTGTGATTAGTCCCGTTTTGAGCAGGTAATTGACTTTGGAATGGTCTTCACTTTTAAAAACAATGGTACCCTGTC
The DNA here is from genome assembly GCF_027484545.1 of Runella sp. Taxonomy (GTDB): domain Bacteria; phylum Bacteroidota; class Bacteroidia; order Cytophagales; family Spirosomataceae; genus Runella. Next base: position 18,320 of record NZ_JAIXST010000349.1, read on the forward strand.
GGATTTGGTAAATGCGACTGTCGCCGATATGAGCAGCAGTGACGTCCTTTTCTCCAACCCCGACAAAAGTGAGGGTAGTAGCCATACCTCGCAACAGATGTTGTTGCTGTAACATGGCGTCGAACTGTTCGAGTACATGAGCAAACGCCGCTTTAATTACCGTTTCCGAATAGACCGAAGAAGGGTGTTTGGTAAAATAATCCGCAAACCCCGTCACGGCAATATGACTGGCCAGTTCTCCTTTTTGAGCCCCGCCAACGCCGTCGCAAACGATAAAAAAGCGATGTTGAGCGGTAGCCTCTCCCGCAGGCGGATAAATGGAATCCTCATTGTTTTCGCGTTGACCCTGAAACGTAAAACCCAAAGGGGGATGAATAGTGATTGCCATAATTAGTTCAAATTACTTACCAAATGATGGTCTTGGAATAATCCGTACTCTGCACGTTGCGGGCGGCATCGCGAGCGTTACTTGCGGCTTTGGTAGTTTGCAACACCACCTTGGTACGCCCCATTTGAATAGTATCTCCGTCTTCGAGGTAAATGATATCTTCGGGTTCGAGTTTGATTTTTCGCATCGGGTCATTGGTGCCCATCACAAAGGTTCCGTTTCGACTTCCGGCTTCTGAAATCAAGTACTGAAACTGTCCGAATTTATCACGGGTCACTTCCACAATCGCGTGGCGGCGACTCATCATTGCGTCTTCGCTTTCAATCAAAATATCAGCCGTAGGTACCGAACTTTTACGACCGATAACGTTAGGGCCAATACGCAAAGGATAGGTTTGAGCAGTTGCATTTTCGTCGTGTACCACAATAAATCCAACGGCTCCCGTCTGCTGAAAAATAGCATCCTGTTGTTTGGCAGCATCTGGCGAAGGCGGTTTTAGAAAAGGATTGCTTCCTCCGTTGGGCTCCGTTGTCCGAAAAAAATCAGCAGGCGGCGGCGGAATAGGCGGCATAAAATCAGAGGGCAAATAGCTACCAGTTGGAGCGGGGGGCGGCATAGCCCCGGCTTCCTGAATCACTACATAAATGCACTTATCGGGGCGCTGTTGCACACAATTGAGCTTCGCAGGACTGCCTGGCAGCAATTTTACCGGCGATTGCCCTTTTTTAGTGTGTTGGCACTCTTTGCAACGGAAAACGTATTCAAACATTTGTTAGTCAATAGTTTTATGCATTCGGAAAATGCTCATCCAACGTATCATGGTGCGTTTCGTTAGGAGGATGGGTAAAACCAGAGGTATGGTCACCCTGGTGCAAATCGGACGAATGATGATGAAGCTCTTCTACATGAGCGATTTTTCCGTTATCAGGAATGAAAATGGAATTGGGTAAAAAGGCGTCGTTTTCTGCAAATGGTTTTAACACAGCAAAGTAGTCGTTTTGCACCACAGAATCCAGTCCGGTCCACTCCTCGGTGGTGTAGGTATTGTACCACTGCCCGCGCCATTCAAATACGCCTCCCATCCCTACCTGAATTCGTGCTGCATCAAAAGCATCTTTAAATGTTCCGTCCTGACTGACTTCCGCAATTTCCAAAATAGATGGATTTGTATGTCCTTCCGAGGTTTCGGCAGAGGGTGGCGAGGTTCTGTGAAGCTCCGCAGATTCTTCCTCAGAAATCTCAGCAGATTCAGAAGACGATTCCATGACCTCAATTACCTCAGCTTCCTCATCATTCATTGCCCACCAGGACACAAAAGCAATGTTTCCCAACATGATGACACCTGCTCCGGCCATTTCAGCAGGGGTCATTTTATCAGGACAAAATATTTTGGGCAATTCCCTCGACCGTGCGAGAGCAGGAGAAGGTTTTGATTGGGGTTCTGCTTTTTTAGGCATCCCCAACATTCCGGTTTCATCCAACATGGTTTTTCCTTTTACTTATTTAACATTGTAACAGCCAACTCAGACGCTTTTTAGTTACGCTGTTTCAGAATTCATTGAATCTTCTGAATCCGAAACTCCCTGCGACGAATCATCTTCCAAGCTAAGTATCTCCACATGTTCCATCTGCGCCATCAGGAGTTGGTCTTCCTGACCTAACGGCGTTGCCGTTTCAAGTCTATTATCACCATCTGTATCCAAATCTACCACTTCCGACAACTCGCCCGAACCGGCGACCGAGCCCGTTGATTGCATGTGCATTTCAATAGGCTCCTGCAACGTTTCCGCGCGTTCTTCCAATACCTGCCCCTCGTCCGACACGGGAATAGCCGTTTCGAGTTTGCCGTCATTGTCTTTGTCTATGTACATAATGCTCGAAATACCTTCGCCGGGCTCGTCTTTTATGACAATATCCGCCAACCCGTCGTGGTTTTTATCCGATAGGATGGTATCTATCTCTCCGTCATTGTCCGTATCTAAACGTGCCACAATCGGTTCTGCTTCCACCACAGCTTCGGGCGTTTCTTCCTGTTCGGCGGGACTTACAATCGGTTCAATGCGATTGGTAAACTCTTCTCTCATTTCGGCAGGCATCCTATTCCATTCTTCAATGGAATACGTACTGTACCATTGTCCTTTGTATTCAAACAAGCCCCCCGGCCCTACCTGCTCGCGCGCTTCGAGAAAAGCATCTCTAAACTCGGAATCGTCACTGACTTTGGCGATTCTGATTTCATCGGGTAATACAGGCATAGCCATCGGTACAGGCTCTGGTTTGGGTACCGCAGCAACGGGCCGGTGAACCGGCGGTGGCGGCGGAGCCGGCTTTTCTTCCGCAACAGGGGGCGGAGGAGTTTCCACCAATTCCTCTTTGGGTGCTTCCGGAATGATAGGAACCACAGGAGCAGGGGCTGCCAGGGTCACCTCCGGTGTTTCCTCTCCATTGATCATTGCCCAGGAAACGAACCCTACACTTCCGATTGCTACCGTACCAATCGCCAAACTGCCCACCAATTTTGTGTAATCACGCTTCGGCTTCGGCGGTACCTCCACTTCTGGAAGCGGCGGTGGCGGCGTAGCAGCAGCCATGAAGGGAATATTGGGAGGAGAGACCGGAGGCGTTTTTATAACAGGTTCGCCGGGAGCGCCAAAAAACTGAGTATGTTCATTCTGATTCATTTTCGATAACGTTTAAGATTTATGATTTTATCCAAATCGCACTGCATTGTACGCAACGCTTTTGTTTTTTGTAATATTCGTAAGGGAACCCATACAAAGAGCGGCTGCATTTAGGGCACACGTAGTGAATTTTAAAATCGTTTTCGATTTCAGTAACCAAGTTTTGGGTTTTAGAAGATTTATTTTTTGTAAATAATTCTCGGGCAGCCATTCCTATACTGCTTCCGAGCATTGCCCCCCCACCCAGCCCTGCTGCCGTTCCAACCACCACTCCTGCAATAGGCCCCAAAAGGAGCGCGGGAGCTACAATCAGACAAACAGTCATGAAAGAATCCATCCCATTGTTACTCCGAGCCTGTTTTAAAAGCAGTTGGTAATTGTCCCATACACCCTGCAGTTTTGCAAACTCTACTGAGTAGTCGTTGGGATTTTCCCGAGTGGTGCGAGCCGCGTCAAATATCTGTTGTAAATTCAGCCGCTGGTCTGCCAATAGAATAATATCATTATGACTGATGCTTTTGCGTTTGATGCGAAATCCATTCACAAAGGTGCCATTGGTCGAACCTAAATCTTCGAGTACAATCGTATTTTTAGCGGGATCAATGACGGCCTTCGCATGTTGGGCCGATACCCCCCGTGAGTTGAAAACGACCTGTCCGGGGACGGGTTCAGTTCCTCGGCCAATCAAGATTACTTGCATTGAGTTGTAGTGTTACCCCTTGTTTGACAATTATTTACCTAAGCGATGGCTAATTTACAAAATAAGAATATGCGGAGATCATTAATTTTAGTGAACGGTCAAAGAATCTTTAAACAAAGCACTTACCCGACCTGCTATTTATTTTACGGTACAAAAATTATCTTCCGTGCAATCTGCTCACCTTCCCGCAAAAGCAACTTTGCAGACTTTCGCCGTATGAGCAAATGATTTCATTTACCGTTCAATAAAAATATAACTCCCGTTGACGGTTTTCAACCAAAACCATCGTATTTTGGCTAAACAATTGCCACATTGCCGTTTGATAAATCATGACTTACGACGATTTTAAGAAACGTTACCGCTACGACCCTACCAACGATATTCTTGGTGAGGGGGCTTTTGGCAAAGTATTTCGAGCTACCGATACCGAAAGCGGCTCTACTGTAGCCATTAAAGTCGCGCCGGTTAATATGGCCAACGAAAACCACTCGCTCAAACACGAGTTTGAAACCGTCGGCAAAGTAGACCCGCACCTTCATATTGCCCTTTATGACGAATGCTATCGCTTTTCGGTGGAATGGGCGGGCTTGCACGATTTTGCCATTTTGGAGTATTATCCAATGGGCAGCCTGGATAAAATCATCAAAAACCCCGCACTGACCGATTCCGACAAACACGACTTGGCATTGGGTATTTTGGAAGGACTCCGTCATTTGCACAACACAGGCGCACAGGGAGTGGTGCATCGCGACTTAAAGCCCCGCAACGTGCTTATTCAGAAATGGCGCGGCAAGTACGTGGCCAAAATCACCGACTTTGGCCTAAGCAAGTTTTCTGATTCGATTTCCAACAGCGTGATTTCGCAGAGTTTTAAAGGAGGAACACTCAATTACGCTTCTCCCGAGCAAATCCGAGGAGAACAGATACGCCGCAATACCGATTTATGGTCGTTTGGGGTCATTTTGCACGAATTATTGACGGGTGAAGTTCCCTATAAAATTGACGACAGTTCCGAAAGTACACTCCGACAGGTATACGAGCGAATGAATCAGCAATCGTTGCCCGAGTCTTTTAAAACAATCAAAGAGCCTTACGCAACAGTGATCCAAAAGTGCCTGATAGTCAACCCTAATCTGCGCTACCGCAGTGCGGAAGAAGTATTGCAGGACATTCGAAAAGCACCCACTCTTCCTGCACCGCCACTACCTCCGGTCGTTGAGCCTAAAAAAGCGTTAAAAGATCAAACTGAATTTTTTGACGAAAGCCCTTTTGCCTCGTTGAGCAATTCGGTTTTTGGGTCAGGTTCCCAGTCCAACTCAACTCCCTCGGCAAATGCCGATAAATCTACTCCCAAAGATAATTTGGAAGGAAGCGGTTATGTAAAATCCGATCCGAAGCCCAAAGAACCAAAGAAAGAGAAGCCTAAAAAAGACCTTACGATGATGATTGTGGGGGCGGTAGCCATTTTGGGAATTATTACCTTTGCCGTCATTTATTTTGGAGGCAACTCTAAAAAAGCAGAGGCCGTTTCTTCCGATTCAACCCTTACCAACAGCATTAAAACACCCGTAGCAGTAGATACAACGGCCTTAGGCCAACAGGCAGACTCCTTGTTCAATCTCCCTAACTATCCTGAATATGCGCGGGTGGTTTTAAAAATAAACGAAGCTTACCCTGCTAACAGCGGCGGTCACAGCAAAAATGAGGCACTTCAAAAATTGAAAAAAGGGGCCGCCGGCTGGGAAAAATACAGTCTTTCTGAACCTGACAACCGAAGTTTTCTGGAAGCTTTCAGCAACGCCATCTTAATTCTTGATCCTTACGATATAAAAGGGTTAGAATTACAGAAAAAACTAAATAAGTAAGTTAACAGTTTACAGTCCACGGTTTATAGTTCATAGTTTACACGGGGCCGCCCATGCGGTTTTACATTTTTTATTCTTTTGACAGAATTATTCAAAAAATACGCCGATACGTTTGCCTCCGTTGTCCCTTTCAATTGGTCGGAGGACAGGTACCTGATTTTGGATTTTACGGATCAAAATCCCGATTTAGAGTTTGTTGATTTACGAAACAGTGCATCATTTTCCACGTACGTTTTTGGAAAATTACGGTATGCAAACGCCGTGGTGGGCGTAGGAGGTTACAACGAACACCGAACCATCTACCGCCGCAGTGCGCATTTTCAACAAACGGAGGAACCGCGCTGCATTCATCTCGGCATCGATATTTGGGCAGAGGCCGGCACACCCGTTTTTGCACCGCTTGCCGGACGCGTACACAGTTTTGCCAACAATGACAATTTCGGAGATTACGGCCCCACCATTATTCTGGAACATCAGCTCGAAAATCAAACTTTTTATTCGTTGTATGGACATTTGAGTTTGGAGTCTCTGGAAGGGGTATACGAAGGAAAAACCATCGAAAAAGGGCAACAAATCGCTACATTCGGCCATTTCCCCATCAACGGCGACTGGCCTCCGCATCTTCATTTTCAACTTATGAACGACCTTCTGGGTCAAAAAGGTGACTTCCCCGGAGTATGTACGCTACGTGAACGCGAAAAATTTTTGCAACTTTGCCCCAATCCTAATTTAATTCTGGGTATTCCCGGACTTTAAACGCAGTTTTCTGCTTTAATTTTAGGTTTTAAAGTTGTGTCACAAAAGTGGCCGAAACCCTCGCGGGATTCACAATTCACTCAATCACTCAATCACTCATTCACCATTACTTATGGCAAATCGCAGCTTACGTATGGGGCAGTACAACCGCCTGAAAGTCATCAAACAATTGGATTTTGGAATTTATTTGGACGGTTATGAGGACGAAATTTTGATGCCTACTCAATACGTACCTGCCGACGTCGAAATCGGCGATTTTCTGGATGTATTTATTTATCGTGATTCCGAAGACCGCGCTATTGCCACAAGTCTTGAACCTTACGGCACCGTTGGCGAATTTGCCTATTTAACAGTCAACGCTGCCACCCCGTTGGGTGTTTTTCTGGACTGGGGTCTGCCCAAAGACTTGTTTGTGCCTTTCAAACAACAACGCGAAAACATGGTAGTTGGCAAATCATTTTTGGTTTTCATTCACTTGGATACTCAAACCGACCGAATCGTAGCTTCGGCCAAAATTGAGCGTTTTTTAGAAGAAGATGTTTCCGAACTTTCCGAAGGAATGCAGGTAGATCTTTTGCCTTACGAATACACCGACATGGGTATCAAATCCCTTATCAATCAGCGGTATATGGGCGTTTTGTACCGCGATGAAGTCTTCAAACCCATCGAATTGGGAAAACCGACCATTGGTTTTATCAAAAAAATCAGAAGTGACCAAAAAATAGATTTAGCACTGACCGAGCAATCGTACAATCGCATTGAAGGCAGTAAATCAGACCTTTACGACAAACTTCAAGCCGCCAACGGCTTCCTGCCTTTTACGGATAAATCAGACCCGGCGTTGATTTATCGCACCTTTGGTATGTCCAAGAAAGACTTCAAAAAAGCCGTGGGTGGGTTGTTAAAAGAGAAAAAAATCACGTTGAAAGAAGACGGGATTCATGCCATAAGTCCACAGTAGGGGCAGTACATAGTTTACAGGCAACCTAATTCATAAAAAAAGCGCGGCCAACGGTCGCGCTTTTTTGGTACCTATTTCTATTGTTTACCCCAATAGATTTTTTTATTTGATTAGAAATGTCGCAGTTAATAGGCAGTCTTACCCACAAAGACGCGGATGGAGATGAAAAGGTTGGAATGAAAGTCAAATTATTTTTCGATATGCCTTTTGTAACCTTAATGCCTTTTACCTTGTGACTATAGTTAGGCAAGCCTAAAACACAACAAAAGAGCCACTTGCGAGTGGCTCTTTCGTTTGTATCTACGGTATAAACAGACTGTTTATTTGGCTTATTTTGCCTTTTGTTCAGGCTACTTCCCGCCTTCTATTTTCACTTTCTTCAACTCTTCTTTTTGGTCATCCCGAAGGGTCGGGTATTTGATTCCCAATTGTTCCAAATACGTTTTATACTTCGTAGGATCGTAGTAATATTTCGAAAGTTCGGGTTTGAATTTCTCCATAATGGTACGATTCAGATACACAGCAGGCACTTCTTTGGGCGAAATCAAAGGCTCGTACTTCATTTCCTTCGTTTGCTCATTCTTGTAATAGTCCCACGCTTCTTTAATGATTTCGGGTTTCAACAGCATATCCATCAGCGTCATTGCTTCGGCTTTGGCTCCATACACTACACCTTTGTGCGCAATGGGTGTCGCCATCGAAATGGCATTGGACCAGTGGTGGCCGGGCAGTCCGGGAATGTTGGATGGATAGCGCAAAACAACCGTTGGCAACGACCAGGATATATCAGCAATGTCATCGGAGCCTCCGCCCAAAGACATACCTTGTCCACCCATCATTCGGGTAGGAGAATCTGCCGGTAGGCCAATGGTATCAATTTTCATCGCCAAGCCTTCTATTTTAGGAGCCTGTAATTCTTTTTGAGAAGCCTTTGCCAGCATTTGATCTTCTTCCGACCACGTGGGCAAACCTACTTTCTTAATGTTTTGATACATCGCTTCCGCAATGGGCTTGCTAAAATGCCCCGGCCATGCCGACCCCAAGATTTCGTAACTAAATTTGGTATCCGTCATCAAAGCAGCTCCTTCGGCAATTTTGACCCCAATGTCAAACAGTTTTTTGATTTTGGGATACGAACGTTCGCGGAAATAATACCAAACGGCGGCTTTGGAAGGAACAACGTTGGGTTGATCGCCTCCGTCAGGAATGACATAGTGCGAGCGCTGCGTCAATTCTAAGTGTTCGCGACGGAAATTCCAGCCTACGTTCATTAATTCTACGGCATCCAATGCACTCCGACCGCGCCAAGGGGCACCTGCAGCGTGAGCAGCAGCTCCTTCAAAATTGAAGCGTACCGACACCAAGCCATTGTTGCCCGCGTCGCCGTACGAAACGCCCAAATTGTTGGCTACGTGCGTAAAAATACACGCATCCACGTCTTTGAAATAACCATCACGGACAAAAAAGGCCTTGGCTCCTACCAATTCCTCAGCTACCCCTGGCCAAAGAACTAAGGTTCCAGAGATTTTTTCGCGTTCCATGATTTCCTTCACGGCCAACGCCGAAATGATGTTCAGCGCCTGACCGGAATTATGGCCTTCGCCGTGGCCGGGAGCGCCCACGACGATGGGGTCCTGATAAGCTACGCCGGGTTTTTGCGAAGCTTTGGGAATGCAATCCACGTCAGAGCCAATAGCAATGACGGGTTTACCGCTTCCCCATTTGGCCAACCACGCCGTGGGCATATTGGAAATGCCTTTTTCGATGGTAAAGCCGTTTTTCTCCAACAAATCAGTCAGGTACTTAAAACTTTCAACCTCCTGAAACCCTAATTCCGAAAAGCTGAACAACATATCATTGATTTGTTGTCCCATGACGGCACGTTTTTCAACGCCAGCCACAGCATCTTGCTTGAGTTTTTCAACACGAGCCTGTTCGGGAGTCAATTTGGGGGCTTTTTTGGACTGTGTCCAGCCCGGTGCACTAATGGCTGCTGCCAGCAGCGCGGCGTAGAGCGTTTTTTTCATAGTTTAGGTTAAGAAAAAGTGTAATTCACCCAAAAATAGAAAAAAACGTTTAAAATCGGTTTACATCAATGAAAGTAAATTTAGCGGGTCGTTTTCAAATCAATGCCTCCGTCATAGTCTGCAATGAGGTCTCCGTATTTCTCCTGCATCTTTGAGAAATTTCCCGTTTTTTTCCAACTTAATGCAGACTGAAATTTCCCTTTGTAGTTTTCAATTTGCTCTTCCTTTACGGGTTTGCCATCTATTAGGTAAATGATTTTAGCATCTTTAGGAAAACCAGCCCAAAATGGCTTATTATTCACAAAACCTCGAACAACAATCAGCATCACCTCATTACCCTCATCGTTTCTAAGAAAACGCTTGCTCAATCGTTCATTAAACATATTCAGCACTTTACGTACATTTTCTACGGCTACCATTCGTTCTTCTTCCGTCTTAAAAAAGCAATCATCAATCGTCTTTATATCGACCACTCCATCCACTGCCCGTGCTCCGTATTTTGAAATGGCCTTTGGGTCATTGGGTTTTGCTACAAAAGTCATCCCAAACTTACTTGGATCAACGCGCGTCAGGACACTTGCCGGAAATTCTTCACCGTTTATCAAAACCAACGGGTTTTTACCCAAGTCATTGGCCGGCAAAAAAGTGCGTATGGTATCAGCAAACTGATACCATACTACATGAAGTGGCTGTTGCCGCTTTATAGTTGGTGCAGGGAGTTTTTTAAAATCAAACTCTCTTCTTTCCATCCACACAATTTTTTCATTTTTAGCATCAATTTTGTGCTCTTTTACAAAAGCAGCATATCTATTGTACTCAGGTTCAAGTATATCTACTTTTTTTATGTGAGAAGGACGTAATGACTTGACAACCTCCTCTATCACCTTCACTCCATCCAAATAATAAATCGGAGATTTTCCTGCAGCCACATCTAAGCTAAATGTTGTGATCCTTTCGCCTCTTCGGGTAAAAATTAACCTATCTTTTATTCCTTCCGTTTTTGTCTTTATTTGAACTCGTTTGAAGAAAATATCATTCGAGTACATTTCTTTCACAACCTTGCTAAACTCCACTGAATTTTCATTCGTAATTACTTCGGTTTGGGCCGTTTTTTGGGGCTTAACTTCGGCTTTTTCGGGAACAAAAGGCTTTAAATGACCTTTTTTCTTCATTGCATCTGCCCACTCTGATGTGGTTTCAATTTGTACTTTACCTGTATTTTTATTAGCTCGGATAGTAATAGGCTCATCAAACCTATGCCTTTCACCCCCAAAATAATCATAGTGCCTTAAATCATTCAAGACAACCGGTTGATTTATGGCGTTATTTTTATCATTTGTTAGTTTTAAATCGAAAGATAAAAGTTGTTGGTCAAATGTAGAATACTTTTCGTTTTTCATCATTAAATCAAAACCTGCTTTTTTGAAATAAGAACTCACTCTTTGAAAAGTTTCCAAGTTTACTTTATCAGGATAAACAAAGTATTCAATTTGGTCTTGACTGAGTTTTAAAGTACATGACTCTCCTATAAATAAATCAATCAAATGCTCTTTTGAAGTAGTGGAAGATTGGGTGATGAATAATTTTTCATCTCCATAACACAAGGCAATGTGCGCCTTTCGGGTTGGGCTTTTGATTTGTAAATCCAAATAAGCACCCTGTTTCCCCAACTCTCTTGCCTCTGTCATATCAATAATTTCAGGGGTAGACAGTTGATTTGTTCTAAGATTTTTAACAGCCAAACCGATTTTAGACAATTTCCCTGCCACATCCACAGCTTGTTCCGTAATTACTATTTCCAGCTTATATGGTTTTGCAAGGATTCCATTTATAATTTTTATATCTTTGATATTGAGCGAATTAGGATTTACTAAATAATAAATAGCTCCACTTCGCAGTATTACCAAATCATTCAGTGTAAGGTTATAATCACTAAAATATTTAGGCTTTGCCTTCTTTTGTTGTTCAAAATACCACCATACATGCTTATTATGTACTCTCAATGGATACACCTTCACCGGCACATCTTTACCGGTTTTAGCTTTCGTAACACTTTCTTTGGCCACACTTTCTTTATACACAAACACTTCTTTACGCGGCGCAAAGGCCAAAACTCCGGCCAGTATCAGCGGCAGTAGAAAGACATATACTAATTTTTTCATGGCTATTGTTGGTTTTTGAAATAAGAAATGAATTCGATTTGTAACGGGGTGTTTTCCAAACGAATGAATCAATGAATGCGAAGAGTGTGTTGCCAATTTCAAAATCAAATGGGCGTAGGTTTTGGCGTCAAGTTGGGCCGCCAAGCGCTCATCTACCTCATATTCATGGATTTCGACCAGCGATTTTTTGCAGAGATACACAACGGGATTAAACCATAAAATCACTTTACAGAACTCAACCAACAGCACATCTACCGAATGAAACAGTTGGGCGTGCGTTCGCTCATGGAGCAAAACCTGTTGCGTTTCCTCTTCGGTCAATGCCTGTGAATTCAAAAAAATAAGTCCAAAAAAGGAAGCAGCTGTAAAGGATTCCGACACTTCTACCCACTCTTTGTTGGCGTCATTTTGACGTTTTCTGCTCAAAAGGGCTATTTTCCAAAGTCTTCGTGCTAATACCATCAGAGCTATGAAAAGCCCAATACCGTAAACCCCTATACTCCACTCATCCCATGTCAGCGCAGGTGTATTTTCAAAAGAAGAGAGGATATTGGCTGAATCGCTTACAATTGCCTCAGGTTCAGCAGCCTTGGTATTGATTTTTTCTTCAAGACCCTCATTTTGCGGCAGAGAAATAGGTTCCGCTACTACAGGCTGTATCTCTACGATTCGCTTTTGCTCTAATTCTACCAACGGAATTATAAAACTGAGCAACAAGGCCAACAATAAGTAAATGCGGTTCAAACGGTGAAAGGTAAACCGTCGAAACAAAAAATAGTACAGCCCATAAAATAGTCCCAAACAGGCCGAAACTTTGAGCAAATACACGATCAGAAACATGTCATTGGTTATTGATAAGTTGGCGAAGTCGTTCGATTTCAGCGGGGTCCAACGTTTTGTCATTCACCATAAATGACAACAAACTCGCGGGCGAATTATCAAAATAATTGGCCAGCACCTTGCGAAAGGTTTGTTTTCCGTACTCTTCTTTGGGCACAATCGGAAAGTATTCGTAGGTCTTGCCATAGGCTTTAAATCCTATATAGCCTTTTTTCTCCAAAATCCGCACCACCGACGAAATGGTGTTGTAAGGAGGCTTGGGGTCATCGTCCATGCGGTCAATGACATCTTTGACAAAGCATCGTCCCAAATCCCAAATGATTTGCATGATGCGCTCTTCGGTGCGTGTTAGTTCTTCCATGCACCAAACATATAACGTATTTTTCAGTTATACAACTTATTTTTCAGTTATATTTTTTCAACTCGTTTTAATACGAAATCCTTAACTTCGTAACCAAACTAAAAACCCTCGATACATGCGAAAATTTCTCCTAACCTTACTGGTCTGCGGGGCACTCACTTCCTATGCCCAAAATGACTACTTTTTTCAAGGCAAAAAATTCAATGCTGCCATTCCTTCTCCCCAACAATTTTTAGGATACGCCATCGGTGAGCATCAAACCCGCTACGACCGCCTTGTGGCGTACATGAATGAACTTGACCGCCTTTCTGACCGTGTTTCGGTAAATGTCATTGGCGAAACACACGAAAAACGCCCGCAGTTGGTCGTGTTATTTTCGTCAGCGGCCAACATGGCCAAACTCCCCGTTATTCAAAATGACCGTTTTAAATTGGTTGACCCCACCGCTCCCCTACCCGACGTGTCCAAAATGCCCGTTTTGGTGCAACTCGGTGCCAACGTCCACGGCAACGAAACCTCTGGCGGTGAAGCGATGCTATTGGCGGCTTATTATTTGGCGGCCTGCGAAGACGACGACGCAAAAAAAATGTTAGACGAATCCCTCATTTTTATCGAACCCGTTTTGAACCCCGACGGCCGCGACCGTTTTGTGAGTTGGGTCAATCAAAATAAGGCAGCCCCTTTTGTGACTGACCCCAACGACCGCGAACACAACGAAGTATGGCCTGGAGGCCGCACCAATCACTATTGGTTTGACCTCAACCGCGACTGGTACTTGGCCGTTCACGTAGAAAGCCAAAACCGTCTCAAATTCTATCATCAATGGTTGCCCAACGTGGTCACTGACCACCACGAAATGGGTACCAATGCGACTTTTTTCTTTGAACCTTCCAAAGAAAACGCCGAAAATCCGTTGGTGCCGCAGTACGTGTACAAAACCCTTAATACGAAGTTTGCGAAATACTACGAAAAAGCCCTCAACGGCATTGGCTCGCTGTATTATACCAAAGAATCGTTCGATAATTTGTATCCCGGCTACGGTTCCAGCTACCCCGATATTCAGGGCGGTTTAGGCTTGTTGTTTGAACAGGCCAGTTCACGCGGCTTTATTCAGGACAGCCAACACGGCCCCGTCACGTTTGCCTTTACGATTCGGAACCAATTGGTGTGTGCTTTGGCCACCTGTCAGGCCGCGCTCGACGAACGCCAAAATCTGCTCAAATTTCAGCGTGAGTTTTTTGCCTCGTCTATTACCGAAGCTAATAAAAGTGCCATCAAAGGCTACATCGTAGGAGATGCCAACGATGCCTCCAAACTGCGCAAATTTGCCCAAACGCTGTTTCATCACCGCATTGAAAGTTATCAACTAACTGATAACCTGACCATTGACGGAAAAACGTTTGAAAAAGGCAAAGCCCTTATTGTCCCCACTGCCCAGCCTCAATACCGCATGGTGCAGAGTATGTTTGAAAAACCCACCAAATTTGCCGACAGTCTTTTTTACGACGCTTCGGCCTGGAATATGCCGCTGGCGTTTGGTCTTTCGCACGCCGAAATCAAAACTGCTGTTACCAAAGGTGCCCACATTGGCGATGATTTTGTACAGGCAAATGTAATTGCTCCGACAAAATCAGATTACGCGTATTTGTTGGATTACTCCGATTTTATGGCCACCAAGGCTTTGTACAATTTATTGCAACAGGACATAATGGTCAAAGTAGCGACTCGTTCCTTTAAAATCGGTGATAAAACCTACGGACACGGTGCGTTGATGATTCCAGTCGAAGGGCAAAAAATGAGCAAAGAAACCCTGTACGAAACAATGAAAGCAATAGGAAAATCAGCAGAAGTCAACTTTGCAGGCATCGCTACGGGTTATAGCCAAACGGGGATGGATTTAGGAAGCAATTATTTCCAAAAAGTATCCAAACCCGAAGCATTGGTTGTCACAGGACAGGGTGTAGCAAGTTATGAGGCGGGCGAAGTGTGGCATTTGCTCGACACGCAGGTAGGAATGCCCATCAGCAAGGTGGATATCAATACGTTGCCTCGTGTGAATCTAAATCGTTACAATGTCATCGTGATGGTATCGGGGCAATACGACCGCTCTCTGGCGTTCAAAATCAAGCAGTGGGTTGCCAACGGCGGCACATTGATTACCCTCAAAACCGCTACGGAATGGGCCGTTCGCAGTGAGATGGTCAAAGAAAAACTGCGTACTTTGACGACAAAAGTAGATTCTGCCTCCCTCGCCAAACGCGGACGAATCAACTACGAAGATGCCTCCGCTTCTGAAGGCTCTAAAACAACGGGAGGAACGATGTTTGAAGCCGATTTGGACATCACGCACCCGATTGGATTTGGCTATAAGAACCGTAAAATCACGCTTTATCGCAACAATAACACCCTTTTAGAGCCGTCAGTCAGCCCGTACAATACGGTAGTGCAATACACAGAAAAACCCTATTTGACGGGCTATGTGCATCCGCAAACCTTGAAACGAATCAGTGGCTCAGCAGGGGTCATTATCGCACCGGAAGGCACCGGACGCATTGTTTTATTTTCTGATAATCCCAACTTCCGGGGCATCTGGTACGGCACCGAAAAAATGTTCCTGAACGCCATTTTCTTTGGCTCCATCATTGCCGCCCCCAATCCATTTGGTGCGGAGAAAGAAAATTAGTTGTTTCCTTGCATTTGTCACGCTGAAAGCGGCTATTTTCGCGGACTTTACAGTATGTTTAAATTTTGTAAATCACTAATAGATAAAACCTTGCGCGGGGGAGTGCCTGTCCAGCGTGGTGCGCGTGAGGCTTGCGCGGAGGAGCTTTGGACAGGCTGCCCTTTTCTTTGCCGCCATGCGGCCCTGTTCGTTTCTTTTGGGCAATCGGACGGCCGAAGCCGCAAAAGAAATGAAGGCGCTCACCAAAGTAAACTTGCCAAAATGGCCAATACGAAGCAGAAAATTTTTAAACATACTCTTAGACGCTTTCAGCGTGACAAAACTAAACCATTCAAACCCTTCATGAAATTCAATCGACTTTTCCTTATTCTCTTGGCCCTAACAGGCTTATTTTTTGGAAACACAACGAATGCTCAAACTGCCAAAGACAGCTTTGTGTACGGTGATTTGCTGCCGGACGCCCCCGAATTGGCTGCACGGGGCAAATACGGCGTAGGTGTTCAAACCTTACAATTGGTCAACAAAAAGCAATTGGATATTCTTCATTCCAAAAACGGCAAAGATTCCCTCTATGACCGACCGCTGACGGTGGAAGTCTGGTACCCGGCCACCATCGCTCCCGACAAAAACCAACTCATTGAATACGACCAAGTAATGGGCTCCAGCAATGACCCCAAACGGCCTTTGATACCGTTTAAGTTTGCTGGACGTACCTTACGCGATGCTCCAACCGACAAAACGGATGGCCCGTATCCACTGCTTATTGTGTCTCACGGCTATCTGGGTTCGCGCTATTTATTGACCTATTTGACCGAAAATTTGGCTTCCAAAGGCTATGTAGTCGTAGCCATCGACCATACAGAATCTACGTTTCGGGATGCGGCCCCTTTTCCCAGTACGTTGCTCAATCGCTCATTGGACGATTTGTTTATTCTCAACGAAATGGCGCGTTTAGGTGCTAAAAACGGCAAAAGCTTTCTATCCGGTTTGGTCAATGCAGACAATACTGCTTTGATTGGCTACTCCATGGGCGGCTATGGCGTGCTAAATGTGGCCGGGGCAGGATACAGTGCGCAAGCCGTGAAGTTTTTCGGGCAAATGACCGCCGGCAGCAAAGCGTTGGAAATGCGCATGACGGGCAACGAAGCCTACAAAGCCTCGTTCGACTCGCGCATCAAAGCCGTGGTGGCTTTTGCACCTTGGGGCATGGAACGCGGAGTTTGGGATGCCGAAGGGTTGAAAGGTCTGAACATACCCACGTTTTTTGTCGCAGGAAGTCAGGACGATATATCGGGCTATGAAAAAGGCATCAAAGCCATTTATGACGGCGCCGTCAATGCCGACCGTTTTATGTTGACCTACCTCAACGCGCGACACAATGTAGCGCCCAATCCGCCGCCAACGGAAGCTTTAGCGCCGGGCTTACACATTGACGAATACCTTCGCTATGCCGAACCGGCATGGAACGAACGCCGCATCAACAACATCAATCAGCACTTTGTCACGGCATTCTTGGGCATTCGCCTCAAAGGTTTGGATTACAACAAGTACTTGGACCTCAAAGAAAATTCCAACGAAGGGACTTGGGCAGGTTTCAAACCACGTACTTCGGTAGGTTTGGAATTACGCCATGCGAAGCCCTAAAACAATTGACTGTCTGCCTTCACCAAGAGAAAGCAGACAGTCAATCATCAAGAACTTTTTATCAAGGCTTTGCTTCAATGTCAACATGAAGGTATTTAAGCCATTTCAGGTGTTCTCACCTGCAATACTTTGGCTGATGTTGTCCGACAAAAAGTTGTTGGGTGTTCTTCCAGTCGAGTAAGCAAGGGCATTTCAGCCCAAGCTTCTCACAGAACCGTGCTTGAGATTCTCACCTCACACGGCTCTTGTTATCCATCATGCTTTTATTCCCAATTGCCA
>NZ_JAIXST010000254.1 GCF_027484545.1 Runella sp.
AAACCCTCTCATTTTCTAAAAAATTAGAAAATCACATTGGGGCTATCAAATTCTATTTATGCTACCATAATTTGAATCATGCAATGGGGCTCTCAGCACCATAATTGAAGCACTACCGGAATTGAAACCATAAGGAAACTTAGGAATGACGAATTTTTGAATGACGAACGACGAATAAAATACCGAGAACAACTTTATTCGTCATCGCACGGGCGCCCCCGTCGTCATTCGCTCACTCGTCATTCGCTCATTCATTTTTTAAGAAAAACGCTCAACTGAAATGGGACAACCTGCGGCAAGAGTTACGGTAGATACGCACGTTTGTACACTGTCTGACGGCCCTAAACCCCACGTGGGAGGGATGATTACCGGGCCGGGTGCTGCTACGGTAAATATCGGCGGACCGGGAATGCTTGCCGCAGATTTGGCTGACATGTGTGTGTGTGTAAGTCCGGCTCCTAATTTTATCATGGAAGGTTCATTCACCGTGTTGATAGGAGGGCGTCCGGCAGCTACGCAATTTCGCAAAACGGCCCACGGAGGTACTATAATGACGGGATTGCCGACGGTTAATATCGGAGGTCCGTTCGTATCCGCAAGCAGTCTGCGTGCTATTACGATTGATTCCGCCGGTAATATACATTTTGGAAAAGGAATCGTCATTAACCCTGACCCTGCTAATCCGAATTTCAAATTTCAGGCCTTGGCAGCGTTGATTATGTTGGACCAAACCGCTTCCGGAAATGCAGCACTGAACGCCATCGAAAGCAAAGGAAAAACGGTAACGGTTCAAATGTACAATGGCAGTGCGGGTCCTAATAACGGCACCAATACACCATCTGCTAATGGAAACTCGGTGATTGGATGGGACCCCAATAGCCATCAGTTAGGCCCGACCCCTACCAACGATAACATGAAACCGGGCTCTACGGTCATACTGGGTCACGAACTCGTTCACGCCACGCATAATGCGACCGGAACCAATGGTTCAGGACCGCCAAATGATGACATCAGTAACGTAAATGAAGAGCGTAATACCGTGGGTTTGCCGGCAGATACGTATAAAAATCCGGGGCATCCCGAAAATGGAACCGCCCTGCCTGATACGACCGGGCAACCTTATACGGAGAATAAAATGAGGGATGAACTGGGACAACAGGGATATGTCTCTCCCCAAACCGGGCAAGCTCCGCCGCCTCGACCTTCGTATTGGCCTTCAAATCCTGACGGAACCGGCGGAGGAAGGTTTTAGATGAGCAAGCTCCAAAGATATGCGGCGGGATTGATACTGATGTACTTAGTGAGTATTACAACTATCTATGCGATGAACAATGTGTTTTTAACGGTACAGGTCATTACTCAAAGCAATGGATATTTGCTTCGATACACAGTTACCAACCGCTCGGGAAGACCGATTTATATCCCAAACGTGACGTTTGCGAAAGTAGCGGGAATAGTACAGGTGTCAGAAACACCGGCGGCTTATCAACTGTATTTGCAAAATCACATGCTGGAAATGGCAATCGGTACCCGTTCCTTCAAGCACATTTTAACCCCTGCGCCTCGCTATTTTTTCACGGAGTTGCTGGAAGACAACCAATCAGGTTATTATTCTTACTTTATTGAATATCCTTTGTCTTTGATTATCAATGAGTTAAGTGCAGTCGAAGAAGCGAAAGTAGATAAAATTCAATTTACTTTGGATTACTTTCCACAACCCGAGAAAGAAGACATTATTGAAGAGCCGACGGACCGTAAAACCTATTACTGGATCAGTCCGAACGCAAAAAAAAATGAACTCCGGGAAATGATCTATCTGGAGTTGATAGTAAAGTATTAATCAAGCTTTTTCATAACCAATTAATTTTTCACTTTAAAAACATTTCAACCTCAAAACGTTTACAACCATGGCACACAAGGCAACAATCAAAATCGACGGTACTGAATTCGAAGTATTAAACTGTTCATATTCGTTTCATCAGCACGTAAATCCGCATACCAATGAAACTACTTCAGAAGTGTTTGGCGGAAATATCGACGTAACCATCGAAACCCGTAATGCGAATGCGAAAATTATCGAATTGATGACGCTTCAGCACAAAGATGACATCAGCGGAGAGATCAAATTTGTGAATCAAAAAGGAGAAGAACTTCGTACGATTAAATTCAACGACGCCTCCGTAGTGAATTTCAGCGAAACCTTCAATCTGGCAGGAGCAGGTACGGGTACCCAAACTTTTACCATCTGTTCACGCGATTTGGACGTGAACGGCCAAAAGTTGAAATTGAAACGAGAGTAATTACCCTAAAAACCTGTCAGATTTTTAAACCGATATTAGTACATCGGGAAAGTCTGACAGGTTTATTGCATTTTATTCACAACAGACATTTTTAGAAAGCTTCATCATGGCCACTTCCACTTTTACTGCCAGCGTAGAAATCACAATCAATGGAGAAACCATTCGACGGGTCAATCACGTACGGATTGGTCAACGATTTGAAAGCCACCACGATTTTGAAATCAGCGTATCTCCTGAGATGCTCTCCAATCGAGCCATTAAATTGAAAGACCTGGCCGATAAATTTGTTGGAAAAAGTGCCTCTATTACATTGAAGCAAGGCAGAGAAGGGTCGCCCGAGCAAACTCAAATCTTTTCGGGCATTGTAACTTCGGTACGATTGGTAAAAGGGCAAAGCCAGGCCAGTACGTTTCTGATTTCCGGTCTAAGTCCTACTGTTCAGCTGGCAGCAGGGGTGACTACGCGCAGTTTTACCGAAAAATCACTGGCCGACATTGTCAGTCAGGTATTGAACCCGTTTTCATTTCCTACGAGCGTATCACTGGCCAACAGTACTCCCATTCCGTACATAACTCAGTATGAAGAAGACAATTATCATTTTTTACAACGATTGGCTGAAGAGTTTGGGGAATGGATGTTCTATGACGGCCGCTCATTGATCTTTGGTAAAAGCGTTCGGGAAACTTCGCCTACGGTTGCCTTGACCCATGGCAGCAATCTGTTTGATATGGAGTATGGTCTTCGGGTTACTCCCCTCAATTTCAAAGCATCCTATTTTGATTATGAGGCTTTTAAACAATTTGTCTCTAATTCATCCGCCGAGCAGGTAGATGGGCTGAGTTCTTTTTCACAAATGACACTGGACCGTTCAAGTGAGGTTTTTGCCGATGAATTGGTCAATATTAATTTTACAAATCATCCCAATGAAAATAGTTTGAAAAGGGCAGTAAAGCTTAAAAAGAGCGAGCAAGCTACTAAATTGGCGGTATTTACGGGACGTACTCCCGAAATGGAGATGAAGATTGGAGGGTTGGTAACGATAACCGAGCCCGTATTTGTGGATGGCGTACGGACAGATACCATTGATTATGGTACGTTTGTTGTCACCCGACTCAATCATTTTTTGGATGCGCGGGGTGTGTATCAGGCCAATTTTGAGGCTATTCCGCAAGATTCCGAATTTCCACCTGTTGATTACCGGATTGTGGCTCCCTTTGCTAAAACGCACATTGCAGGGGTCAGAGATACGAATGACCCACTGAAATTAGGGCGCGTAAAAGTACAGTTCGGTTGGCAGCCCACGGGTGAGTCAACGCCGTTTATTCGAGTTTCGAGCATGATGACCGGAAAGTCTAAATCTTATTTTATCCCCGAACTGCAGGATATGGTGATGGTAGATTTTGAGTTTGGAAACCCGGATTTACCTTTTGTCAGCGGAAGTATGTATACTAACGATGACGGGCCTCGTAAGCCCGGAGATCAATTGTTTCAACCCGACGATAATATCAAAGGTTTTATTACCAAAGGCGGAAATCACATTATTATTGATGATACTGAGGGAAAAGAAAAAATTCATATTTTTAACAAAGAAAACAAAAATGAAATTGAGCTTTCAATGGAAGGCAATTCTCATATCAACATAAAGAGTAAAGGCTCTGTCAATATAAGCGCAGGAAGTATCAGTTTGAATGCGTCGAAAATCAACATAAATGCTTCCGAGGATTTGGTATTGCACGGAGAAAAAACCTTTAAAGGAAGCTCTAAAGAAACAATTGATGTAAAGTCAAAAGGTTTTAAAGTAGCCACCGACGCAGACATTGAATTGGAAGGGCTGAATGTAAAAATCAAAGCAAAGGCAAATGCCAGCGTGGAAGCAACCGCCAATTTGGATCTGAAAGGAGGCCCTATCGCTAACCTGAAAGGAGGAGTAGTAAACATAAATTAATGAGCCGATGCCTGACGATTACTATCCTGTTCCGCCTTCTTTTGGGTCGTTGATGAAGCGCCAATCCACCGAAAAAATTTCGGTAGAGGAATCTATTGCCCAAAATATATCTCTGTATCTTTCCTCAAAACCAAAGGAATACCATTTTGATCATACCTATGGCTGTATAGTTCACGGATATGATTTTCGGCAATTGAGAGATACTCCCAGTAAAGACCAGATAAAGCGCAGCATTGAAGAATACCTGCGTAAATTTGAGACACGAATCACGGTACAGAAAGTGAGTATTGAGATTACGGATGTAGAAGAGAAAGTCGATGGCGCAAGCCCTCGTATTTGTCGTTATATTCAAATTGTTATTTCCAGTACGCTTGTTCAGACTCAGGAAAAACTGCGTGATATGAAGTTTAGATTGGTACGATATTCATGATAGGTGAGACTCCTCACCGCACGGGCACGGTCGCCACGGGGCGCCCCGCGCCGTGGCGGGCCCCGTTCTGTCTCCTGGCTACTAACCCACTATGTACAACGAACCCCAACGCTATAAAACCCGCGAATACATCCGAACCGAAATGATTCGGGAAATTGCCCGTTTGTGGCATTACGACGAAAGTGATTTGGCCGTTGAGAGCTTTGATCCTTTGGTGGGAATGTTGCTGGGAGCATTTGCCACGGGACTCGAAAATGTCCATCACGAATTAGATAACTCTCGAAGCAGGGTCGTGCAGCGACTGGCACATTTACTCACACCCGAAGTACTTACTGGCCCGCAACCCGCCCATGGTATGATGAAAGTGGGCATTATTGACCCTTCGTTCGACGTTCTGCCCGTACATCCGTTTAGTGCTAACGTGGCCGGTAAAGAGTTTTTCTTTTCTCCGGTAGGGCAATATACGCTTCATCAGGCTAAACTCAATACCCTTATCCTTCAAAGCCGTATCCGCGAAACAACGGCGGGGGCGCCCAAGGAATATTTTATGGATCAGGCCTTGCCACTCGATGAGGCTTGGATTGGTTTGGCACTAAATGAAGATTTGGAAGAGCTCAATGACCTTGCGCTGTTTTTTGATTGGCGAAACGACCCATCGCGTAACACGCATTTGAGTCGTTTGTTGGATGTTAGGATGTTTACCGATACGGAGGAGTTGCAAGTAACGCAGGGATTGGTCAATAAAAAAACGTTTGACGGACTGGCCGATGAGCTCGGCGCATCAGCGCGGATTGACCGCGCCGTACAGCGCCAATATGACGCCCACGTATTGAGTATCAGCAGCAACAATCGCCAGACGGGAGAAAAAATATCAATTCAAACCCGCAAAAAAAAATATCCGGAGGCTATTACCTCTTTTTTGCGTCCCGATGAGCTTCAACGGTATTTCGTGCAGGAATTGTTTTGGATAAAAATTAAATTCCCTGGCGGGCTGTCACCCGAAATTCTTTCCCGGATGTATCTCGATTTGAATGCTTTTCCCGTGGTTAATCGCCGTTTAGTTAACAATACTCCGGAGCTTCGGTCTTTGTTCAACGTGTTTCCGATTCGTACCGATGAAAGTGATTTCTTTCTGGATATGATTGAAATTGAAACTGCTGCGGGTGTCAAGTTGACCAATGTACAACAGTTTAGTCGAGATAATAATAGCCAATATTTACTCCGACAAGGTGGTGTAGCCCGTTTTGATGAGCGTGATGCATCCGAAATGCTGTCTTATTTGGCGGATTTGCTGCGCGACGAAGGAGCTATGTTTATGGCCTTGGGGCGGGGCGAAATCGAAAACGACGTGGAAGAAATCCGCAAACGTCTCGAACGAATCAACAACGTTATTAAAAAAGATAATTTTCAAAACTGGTTTGTCAGCGCTAAAACCACCGAAAAAAGCGGGCGATTGAATATCCGCTACTGGACGACCAAAGCCGATGCCGCCAATAACATTGCGTTTGGAACAAAACTAACGCGTGACCGTACCAATATCGCTTTTACCGACGATCAGACGCTGCTCTTAACCACCACCAAAGGGGGACAGCGCCCCTTGCAGGGAGATGACAATTTACCTGTTTTTAAGAAAGCAATTCTTACCCGCGGGCGAGCCGTGACGATGGAAGACTACAAGGCAGTGTGTTTTGCTGAATTGGGCGATAAATTGAAAAGGGTAGAAATAAGTAAAGGTTTTGTTATGGGAGCCTCGCAATACCAAGGTTTACAAAGGACATTAGACATTAATCTAATTCCAAACCCTGCCAAACCATTGCCGTCCGAACAATGGGCAGAGTATAGTTTGCGTATCAAATACCTTTTGGAAGAACAATCCTCAGGTGTATTGCCGCTCCGGGTATTGGTCAATGGGCAGGAGTAGAAGGGAGTTTATAGTTTTTAAGTTTACAGTTTTTTGGATTCAATTTGAAATCACAACCGCGCGGGCGGCCCCGTCGCAAATCGACAATAAAAAAATGTCCCCGGAAGAGTTAAAACTCGCTTTAGACCAACTGCCCGTCAAACGATTGCGGGTAGAAGCCGTTGTGGATGAACTGTTGACCAATGGGTTTTGTAAAAAAGAAGAAATTGTCATTTATCCCGAGCGCTCATCGGCGTATTTTTATGAACGTGACGTTTCCGAAATTGAAAACGTATTCAACGAATTAAGCGGAGCATCGTGGTTTCGGGTCAGTACGCCTCGCGATGGTTTGTATGATACACTGCCCGAACGACTGTTTCATCGTCCCACGGGGCGTGCCACAAGTGGCGATCAGTGGGAGGAGATTCGTGCCGAAGAAGAACAACAGGAGGAGGAAGCCCGCCAATTCTTCTTGCCGTTCGACAACGCTATCAGCCAACAGCGGGTTCGGATTGAACAGTTTGAAAAACAGGCATTAGCAGGTCAGGATAAAGGTTTTTTGAAAGAGTTTTTGGCGATTTTTTGGCCCGAAAGTGCCGACTTGCAATTAACGGACCAACAGCAGTCGTCTCTTTTTCAAATGACAACCATCGCACACCGGGCCGCGGGAAATTTACCTTGGATGCAGGATTGTTTTGAACAGCTATTGGGCGATACAGTCGAGCTGACGTACGAATCCATTGCCGATTGGCTGCCCGTAGAAACTGCGTTTGCTTCCTTGGGAGAAGCGTCGTTGGGCGTGGATACGGTTACGGCCGTATCGTCGTGGTCGGATCAAAATCGCCGTTTGAAAATTAGCATTGGACCGCTTTCGTCTACTCAAATAAAAGAGTACGTGCCCAACGCCAGCAACCAAAAAATCGTTGATTTTCTGTGTGGATTATTGGTCCCGATTGAGATGGATTGGCGGTTGGTGCTGTTGGCAAAGAAGTCGGCGACAGGGTTTCAGTTAAATCCCCTAAATGAGGAAGCATTGTTAGGTTTTACAACGGTTTTATGAGTATTTTAGCAGTTAACGAACGTAAGTGAATATGTCCTCAACCGTACTTATCCTTTTAATTGGAAACATTGTTTTTGGGATTGCTAATTTAGGCATCGTAGCGTATTTGAAATCGTCCAATATTTTTTCGAAGAAGCTGCTGATGTACGTTTTACTGATTTTTACCCTTTCTGCGGGTTTGGGAGCTATCGTAAGTCAAATAGCTTCGCCGTTGTTGGGTTTTGTCGTTTTTGAAATAGTGGCGTTGATATCGGGAGTTATTTTTTTGATGACCGCTTACAAGACCTTTACTCCTTGGCTGGAGCGAAAGGAGTTTGCTCCCGGTTTTTGGCTGTGTGTGTCGTTACTGTTTTTTGGAATGTCGGGTTTTATTTTGTCGTATGCCTTGATTTCCAAGCAACCGGGAATGCTAACGCCTTATTTGTCTTTAGGGGCTTTGCTGTATTTATTGCCCTACCTATTTGTGAAATCGTATGATTTTGGGACGGCAATTCCGCCCAGTATATATCGTAAATGGTATTATCCTGTCAATACGAGAGTGCCCGTTATTGAGTTGAGAAATACCCAACGGGTGAAAGTAAGAATCAGCAAACAGCCAAACAATTCGGCATGGGAAGGACACGAGTTTGAAGCACCCAAAGACCGTGAATTGAGGGAGTGGATGCATTACATGATTGATTTGTACAATACCAAAATAGACCCTCAAAAACCCATTGTTTGCCAGGAAGCTCAAACAAATAAACCCGTTGGCTGGGTGTTTTATACACCTTGGTTTTTGGGATTGTTTAAAACCTATTTGGACCCGGATAAGACGTTTACCCAAAATAACATTACAAGCAGCACCCCGATAGTGGCGCGCAGTTATACCGACTAATTTTCAATATGGCGACTCCAAACACTAAACATTGGCCGATAAATTGGGTGGACGGGATGAAAATCACGAAAGACCACCTGCTGGGAAGCGATTTGGCGGCCACCGATGCCCTGCGCGATGTGGCACGAACCCACCTCAATTCCTACACCTACGGATTGCTGGCTTCTGCCGATGGGAAGGTGAGTCAGTTGAGTCAAAATGGAAATGAGATTACCCTGCCGCTTTGTCGGGCAATTACGTTGGGCGGAGTTCGGATTGAATTTCCTATGTATCCCAATCAGCCGTCACTTACTTTTTCGCTGTCCAATATTCAGAACGAATTGATGAACGAGCGGAGTACGGAGTTTTTTGTGGTGCTGGTTGTGGACCCGACGACGATTGTACCTTTTGGCGAACCCAACCCTCAGGAAGTTCCGTTGCGGTTGCCTCATTGGATGCCTGCGCTTCGGTTGGCGATAGCTACCGCCGAGCATATTCGGCAAAATACCTCGGGCATGAATCATTTGGTAGTGGGCAAACTGCGTAAAGTCAATCAGCAGTTTAATTTATTATCGGAGTGGGAATATGTGCCGCCTTGCCTCAGTGTGAGCGCCCATCCTACGCTGATGTGGTACTTCGACCACTTTGATGCATTGATTGGTCAAATTGATAAAAATGCCGAAACGACCGTACAAAATGTGTATTTGAAAGCGCAGGACGATTGGTCAAAAAACGTGGGGATTTTAGCCCAAAAGGTGATTCTCCACATTGCCGATACCTATGACCAATACCGCCTGATTCTCAATGAATCGTCGCCGGTGTATTTTGTGGAGTACTTTGCGCGGTTTGCGCGGGCTTTTCTGGGAACACTGCGGTGCCTGCCCCAACGCAACAAAGAGTACATGTACAATTACTTTGGACAACGCTTTGGCGTAACGCAGGCGACGTTTGAATCCAAGCTCAATCTGTTGGTCAAAATTCAGTACAACCACAACGATATTGTTCCGTCATTGGCGCTGATTAAAGATTTTTTGGACAACCTCAACGCTATTTTTACCGAGTTAAGCGGCTTGGAATACGTCTACAAAGGAGATTCCGACGGAGGCTATCGCGGACGCGAGCAATATCGGTAGAATAAACCTATGAGGTTTTCAGAACCTCACAGGTTTGACCACGCTAACTGTAAACTGAAAAAATGACACCTTTTCTCAAATATAGTCTGATTAACCTGCTGTTTTTAGTACTGTTGACAGCGGCAGGTTATCGTTTTTTGAAAACACGTTCTGCTGAAAAAACTATAGTATCATCTCAACTGGAAGACCGAATTTTGGAGGACGCACAACAGTCCGATACACTGTATCGTACTTATAAACTGGCATTAAAAGGGGCTGACCCCATCGCATTAGTACAGGCCAAAGGTAATTTTCAAGTGAAAATGCTGGAATTGAAACAACGGCCTTTAACCGCAAACCCTTTAGATTCTATTTTTGGGAAGATGGCGCGGAATTATCGTTCCCTTGTTTCACTCAATGAAGATAAGATGAAGAACCAGAAGGAGTTGGAGGCTCAAAAACTGGAAATGAAAGACAAAATCGAAAAATTAACCAGATTAAAAGAGCGAACTGAAGGCTTAATTGACAACCTTTCTATACAACCCATACAAGCGCCTGCTGTTCCTGCAATTCCTAAATAAGTAAACGATATTCACTTTCACTATGAAAGCTCTTAACAGCGAAATACGATATAACCGCATCCTTTATTTCTGGTTATGCTACGCCGGAGTGATTGCATTAATTGGTATTGCCATTTATCTGAATTTTCGCAAAATCCCTGAACTGGCAAATGAACGCAGTCAGGCAAGTGCCGCTGAAATCACTACTTTTTTGATGGAAACCAACCGTTTGGATGACTATGTACGGAGACTGAAAGTGTCGGGGCAATCTACTGCCAATGAACTGATTACCATTTTTGGGTTTATTAATCAATTGAGAAGTCACTATGACAAACCGTTGTTTCGGGCAGTTCTGAAAAGTTATGAAGCGCTTGTGACGGATTTGGGCGGCTCTCAAAATGGGCAGGACGAAGAAATGAACCAACTGATTACTAAATACAATCAGCTGATGGAAGAGAAAGCGCAACTCGACCAAAAATTGCAAGAGCTGCAACAGCGCGTACCGCAATGAGGGTTTTCGGTTAAATCGTTTGCGGTTTTCTGTTGTTATTAAGTGTTTGATTTTCAATTGTTTATTGACTAATCGTAACGGCGATGATCCATTCACTAAATCACTAATTCACAATTAGTTCTTATGCTTCGCTTTCTACTTTTCTGCTTTTTTGTAACAAACCTTGGGTATGCCCAACAGGTGACTTTTGATACGTACAAGAAAAGGGCAGATGAGTGTTTTAAAGCGAAACAGTACCAATGTGCTAAAGAAAACTACGAGCGAGCCTTACGGATTCGCAATGAAGAAGCCTATTGCAAAAGCCAACTTCAAAAGACGCTGAAAGCGATTGCAAAAATAAACAGTGGCCCTGTCACGCCCAATCCTACGCCGGTTTCTAATCTTCCTCATTCAAATTCCTCCAAACCGGACGCTAAACCCAAGAATTTGGGCTTTGCCTTGGTGAAAGGCGGCACTTTCCAAATGGGAGACGACAACGGCGCCGTGGACGAACGCCCTGCACACGCCGTTACGGTCAAAGATTTTTACGTTGCTCGACAGGAAGTAACCGTAGCTCAATTTCAGGCGTTTTGCAAAGCAACTGGAAAGCCGATGCCGACACCACCCAATTGGGGTTGGCAGGACAATCACCCCGTAGTGGGCGTGTCGTGGAGCGACGCCGTGGCCTACTGCGACTGGCTTTCAAAGCAGGATGGAAAAAAATACCGCCTCCTCTCCGAAGCCGAATGGGAATATGCCGCTTGCGGTGGCGCATTTAAAATAACTCAGGCATCAGAGGCAACCGGTTGGTACTCAGGAAATACCGACGCTGCCGGTACAAAACCTACCGGAACCAAAAAAGCCAACGTCTTCGGTTTGTTTGATATGGGCGGCAATGCGGCCGAGTGGTGCGCGGATTGGTACGCCAAAGAATATTACGCCGGCAGCCCCGCGACCAATCCTCCAGGCGCGGCTCAGGGGACAAGGCGCGTTGTACGCGGACGTTCCTTCGGCGACGACCCCAAACCCCTCACTTTCCGTTACAGTTTACCGCCCGCCGCCCAAAATGTAGTGGTAGGGTTTCGGATTTGTTATGATCAGTGATTTACCGAGGTTGTGCGTAGTGTTCTTTCAACACTGCGTACTCAAAATTAAAGGCAGTTTGTAACTGCCCAACCAAAGTAAAAGTAGCTAAAACATAGCCGTAAAAACACAGAATTACATGAACAATCAAAAAGGGTTTTTGGAGATAGATTGGTGATATAATATTACGAACTTTGAGAGCTTTGCCAGCTTGGAAGGGCCGTTACAAACGGCTTCTTATTTTCAGTACGCAGTGTTCAGAAGAACACTACGCACAACGGTGGGGTTTTTTGAAAAATTACCGCTAACGATCTGGCTTTTATTTTATCCTATTTTTCAGATATAGCAATGTACTTTTTTAATTCAGTTTGTTTTTCTACTTGTTTTATTAAAAAGTCTGCTACGTCAGCTCTATTAATTCCGCCTATATCAATTCCTTTGAATAATTTGTTTTCAATACGGTATTTTTCTGTCAATTCCTTGTCTAATAGCCTTCCTGGCCTCACAACTGTCCAATTCAGATCTGAATTAGTGACAATTTCTTCCATTTTAGTTTTGTCAGCATAAACGTCTTTTAAAAAGTATTTTAAAAACATCTTTACAAGCCAAGGAACATAATTTTTACTTTCTCCAGCTCCAAATCCTGTAACAAAAATAAATGGGATATCTATTTTGTTCTCCCTATGTATTTCCACAATTAATTTTGCAAAATCTGAAAAAAGGGTAGTAGCTTTCATATTCTTACCTGTCCCCAATGTTATAATTAGAGCATCTGCGTTTTGGATTGAATTTAATAGGTCAGCTTTATTAGTCGCATCACCAAGTATCACTTTTAACGATTTTTTTTCTTCTATTTCAATTTCAGATCGAGAAAGGGTCGTTATCGAATGATTTCTATTTAATCCTCTTTTTACTGTTTCTAATCCTATTCCAGCCGAGGCTCCTATGATAGTTATATTCATTTTTCTTTGTTATTGATTTTGGTTTTGAGCTGACCGCTAACAGACGGGTATTTATGAAGAAGGGGATTAAAAGCACAAAAGCCCAATTTAGGGCTAATGTTGAAAACAGCACAACTGCTCAATTACTTCCGTACACCCACTTTTTTATAAATACAATCGGGGCCGCCCGTGCGGTTGGTAGCTGCTTATCTCGTTTAAGCTTTACTTTAAGTTATTTTTTAGCCACTCAATCACTTGGTCAACGTTTTTATCTGGCGGAAAAACTGGATAAAAGTATTTCACAATTTTCCCCTCGTCAACTATTAGCGTAAGTCGTTTTATTAAGTTCATATTATCCACCGAGAAAAGTGGAAGTCGTAATGAGCTTGCAAAATCAAGGTCTTTATCGCTTAATAAATCGAAGGGTAAATGTAAACGGTTTTTAACTTCTTTTTGATAGTCTGTGGTCTGAGTGCTAAGTCCAAAAACTTTTGTGTTCAGTTTTTGTAATTCGTCAAAATGGTCTCTGAAAGAACAAGACTGAGGTGTGCAACCCCTTGCTCCTGGAATTTGATCCCAACCATCAGGAAGTTTGACGCCAGGTCGTCCTGTCATTGGATAGCAGTAAATTACTACTCTTCCTTTCAAGTCTTTCAAGTTTATTTTTGTGTTGCTTGTGGAAGAAAGTTTAATGCTAGGAATTTGTCTTCCAAGCAGGTGATCACAAGCTCCGTCATCAACTGGGATTGGTAAGTTTGCTGGTAAATTTTCGTATGATGTTATCTGTCCAAAAGTGCTTATCGTGCTCAAAGTCAAAAGCAAACTGATGAAAAATCTTTTCAATAAATTTTGTTTCATAATTTTTATAGTTAGATGATTTAGTCTGAGTAGCCGCCAATCGAGTCACGCAGGGGAATTGCACCCCCACGTTCTCACGGAACCGTGCGTGAAAGTCTCCCTTCACACGGCTCTTCTTGTTTATAAATCGCATTTATGGATGTACCAGCGCCCAGT
>NZ_JAIXST010000098.1 GCF_027484545.1 Runella sp.
ATATAAGTATCAAAGTGTCCCATAATTCTGTCAAAGGTACTTTTTGCCAAATTTTATTCCAATTTAAAAAATTAAATCACGCATTATTAAGTATTTACACTTTTACTGAGTTTTCAAAACTTTAGTAAACGCCTCATCAAATCCCCTAAATTGTACTTTTATGACGTAGGTTTGGTTTGCTATCTGTTAGGAATTAAACAGGAAGAAGAACTGATTACACACCATTTTCGAGGAAATTTGTTTGAGAATATGCTCGTGGCAGAGTTAGTTAAACAAGGTCATAACCGCAACGACCCCGGCGAGCTTTACTTTTGGCAAGAAAGTAATGGACACGAAATTGACATTTTGTTGGAGAAAAGTGGAGGAGTACTAATTGGTGAAATCAAATCAGCAGCCACAATCAATGCTTCATTTTTCGATAATTTAGCGTGGTTTCAACAGCAGGCGAATGTACCTGTGTTGGATGCTTATTTATGGTATGCAGGCAATGACGCTCAGACTCGTAGTAAAGCAACAGTAGTGCCATGGTATCAGGCGGCACTCATAAAGTGACTTTTACAGCTATTCTGATTTACTTTTTGTATATTCATTGCACAGTAAGCCCACCACAAAGGCGGCTTTTTTGTTAAACTCCAACCTGTCCCGTGAAAATACTTGCTCCCTGTCAATTACCGGCTATGAATTATAAACAGCTAACTTTTAACTGTAAACTGTTAACTGCACTTTGTCTACTGTTGACTGTCGCTTGTACCCGTCCTTCGCCCCCCGTGTATAGCGGTCAAAAAATGCGGGGAGTAAATCTGGTAGCACCTTCTCAACCCATTGATACGGCCGTTTTCAGACCTATTCTGAACATCAATGCGGAATGGGTAGCGGTGGTTCCCTACGGTTTTTGTCGGGAAGGAGAGCCGCATTTTTATTTCCATACGAATAAAATGTGGTGGGGAGAAACCAAAGAAGGTACTGCCAAAACGATAGAACTGGCCCATCAAAGCGGCCTAAAAGTGATGCTCAAACCGCACGCTTGGGTAGGGCGCGGGGGGTATACGGGCGATTTTGACCTCAAAACCGAAGCTGATTGGCTGATGTTTGAGAAAGATTTTGGGGACTATGTCCTTGCCAATGCTCGTATTGCCGACTCAACGAAAGCTGAATTGTTTTGCATCGCTACTGAGATGGACAATTTTGCCCGGAAACGTGCGCCTTTTTGGCGAGCGTTAATCAAGCAGGTACGGGAGATTTATCACGGGCCGCTGACCTACGCCGACAATTGGAACCATTATCCGCGTAATCCGTTTTGGGCTGATTTGGATTATGTGGGAGTGGATGCTTATTTTCCGTTGTCTTCCGAAAAACACCCCTCGGTAGAAACTTTGCAAAAAGGGTGGAAATTGCATTTAGACGAATTGGAAGATTTTGCGGCAAAAGTTCAAAAACCGATTCTCTTTACTGAATTTGGCTACCGAAGTGTTGATTTTGCGACAGAAAAGCCGTGGGAATCAAACGATAATAAGGCAGAAAACATGGCGTTGCAGGCTGATGCCTATCGGGCTTTTTTTAAGGAAGTATGGCCGCGTAAATGGCTCGTTGGGGCTTTTGCCTGGAAATGGTTTTTGCACCAACCCCGCAATTTTCACCGAGATGCCTTCTCGCCGCAGGAAAAACCCGCCGAAGGTGTATTGAAGGAAGGCTATGGACAGAAGTAGATTTAGAGGCTTTTGTTTTCAATAATAAATATAAACTTCCTTGCGCGATGGTATGCCTGTCCAGCGTGGTGCGCGTTGGGCTTGAGCGCGGAAGCTTTGGACAGGCTGCCCTTCTTTTGACGGTTCGCCGTTGCGATACTTTTCTTGGGCAAGCGGTCCGCCGCCGCGGCAAGAAAAGTAAGGGCTCACCAAAGAGAAAATTATGATTTCATAAATCCGAAGCAAATAATTTCCAAAATCCTTCCTCTTACGGTTTACGGTCTTTTACGACTAAGAAAAAGTCATTTTCGAGGGCTAAGTAGCCGTATTCGTACACAAAAAAGTAGGTAGCACCTTTTTGAGTGGTACGAATATTGGTAAAAAAGCTAAAATCAAAGCCTTTCCGAATCAGCGAATTTTTTGAGATTTTCGCTTTGTCTTCTTTACAGGCCTCTTCCAAAATCCGACGATTTTTCCGGAGCGTATTGTTTATGTTCCGGACTAAATTGTTGGAATCAGAATTGAGTTTGTTGTTGTACGCATTGCGACACAGGTCCGAACAAAATTTCTTGTCAGACCTGCCGATTATTTTTTCGCCGCATTCTAAGCATTCTTTCATGGGGATAAGATTTACGCAGTCAGCGTTTAAATTGGGTGTTACTTCTGCATCAGTAAATTGAGTAAGGGCTGATTGATGAAATAGTTACTTTTTCCCAACTTGACTTTTATCAATTTGTTGTTTTCTGCAAAAATATCCAAGTATTTGGCAGCTGTTAACCTTGTTACCTGACAATCCTGCATGACAAATTCAATTTTAGTGTAAGGATGTTTAAAAAGATTATCCAATAACTCCCGACTATAAATTTTAGGGTAGGTTTGCTGACACCACACTTTGGTTTCCTCTAACAAAACCCTGATATTTTTGATTAGTTTAATGGTAAACAGTGCCGTATTTTCGACTGCTTCCAACATAAAACAAATCCAACTTTCCCAATCATTATTGTCCCTAACTGCCTGTAATCGCTGATAATAATGCCCCTTGTTTCTTACAATATGACGACTGAGATATAACACAGGTATATCTAATAATCCTCTGAGAACGAGATACAACAAGTTGATAATCCGTCCTGTACGCCCGTTTCCATCATAAAAGGGATGAAGACTTTCAAATTGAAAATGGATAATGGCCATTTTTACTAAATCATCCCAATCGCATACGGTATCATCGTTAATGAATTGTTCTAAATTGCCAAGTAGTTGGACGATGGTTGGGTAGTCCTGCGGAGGAGTATATACCACTTCTCCCGTTTGTTGGTTTTTTAAGACGGTACCTGGTAAACGACGAATTGCGCCATTATTGGGTTCGAGTATATCCAGAATTTGAATCAAATGATTCGTACTCAAAAATCCGTATTGTTGTGTTAGGTCATAACCTCTTTTGAGTGCTGCCGAGTAAGATTGCACTTCTTTGGCTGCTACCGAAACCTGTAAATCAAGGGTGGCTTTGAACAACTCATCGTGCGTAGTGATAATGTTTTCAATGGCTGAACTATCTTTAGCC
Organism: Runella sp.; assembly: GCF_027484545.1. GTDB lineage: Bacteria > Bacteroidota > Bacteroidia > Cytophagales > Spirosomataceae > Runella. The sequence continues at coordinate 3,247 of NZ_JAIXST010000098.1, forward strand.
TCTTGCAATGACAAAGTATTGATTAGGATGTTTTGGTCCGGTATAGTAGCCAAAATACCTTTTAATTCGGCTAAGGCTTTATTGGCTTGAACCGATTTTTTCAAGACTAATTTTGTTTCTATCTCTCCAATATTGGGAAGCATTTGGATGGTATAGCCCATTCGATTGGTTAAATGTTATGGATTTTTACAGACTGTAAATAAATGTGGCAAATAGCTAAATTTGGATTAAACTACAAAATCATGCTAAAATCCACCATAAAAATTGAGGATGAAACAGGCCAAGTAATGGAAAAGACAGTGACATATTCAG
>NZ_JAIXST010000027.1 GCF_027484545.1 Runella sp.
AATTTTACGGAAAGGTACAGCAACGGCACTTGGGAAGGGCCTTTACAAAAGGCCGTTTATATTCCATCGCAGTCACAGACTACGATGAACGAGGTTTTACTACTACAAAGCAAGATTTGAACCCCCGTTATGCGTTGTCTTCCGCAGGGAGACTGCGCATTTTTAATAAATAGCCGTTTGTTACGGCCTTCCAACGAACAAGCTCAGAAAAGCAACCGTCCTCTCAAAGAAGTTGAATTTTACGGAAAGGTACAGCCGTGTTGATATAGAGTGTCTTTTCAAAAATACCAGTTGATTTTTAGTAGCTTTGCTTCATGGAAGTAAAAAAGAAAAAACGCCAATCAAGTGGGCGGCAGTCCGCACAATGCGACCGCGGCGGCGGACCGCAAGATCTTTAAAGAAAATATCGAAGCCGTAATTTCAAGTATCATGCAAAATGTGCTTAAAATTACGGCTATTTCTATGGAAGAACTACCCGATGACCGCGGCGGCGGACCGCATTCAACACACCAAAGAACGCAAACCCGATGTCCTCAAAAAGGTAACTGATACCAAAGGAGAGACTTTTGTGCTTCAAATTGAATTTCAGGTGCGTGACGAGCCAAAAATGATTTACCGAATAGCGGAGTATTTTATCATGCTTGAAAGAAAATATGAGTTACCCGTAAAACAATTCGTAATTTTTCTTGGGTCAGACAATCCAAAAATGCCAACCGAACTTGACAGAGAACGATTAAAATTCAGTTATCCGCTTGTTTCACTTTCAACACTTGACTATCATATTTTCCTTAACTCGGACAAACCCGAAGAAATTATCTTGGGCATTTTGGCGGATTTTAAAGGCGAAAATCCCGAAAATGCTCTAAAACAGATACTTGTACGTGTCAAGGAAACTACCAAAGAAGATTTTTCGTTAAATAGATACTTTAATCAGTTGCGTGTTTTGGCTCAACTTCGTAACTTAGAACCGCTGCGGTGGGCCGCTAAATTTAAAAATCGCTATGGACAGCATCGCAGAATACATCAAAGAAGAAAGGGATGTTCTCTATCTTAGAGGACTTGATAAAGGCGAGGAAAAAATTATTGCCAGCCTTTTGACAAAATTAAATTACAGTCTTGACCAAATTGCAGACATGGCAGGCGTTTCAGTGGACTTTGTCAAATCTGTTAAACAGAAACTTACGGACAAGAAATAAGCCATTTGACTATATATTGAACCATTCACAGCAACTTTGTTGCTCGTGGACAGCTTATCGTGCGAACAAAAGCGGCAGCCACCAACATAGTATTGAATAAATGGGCGGGGCCGCCCGTACGGGCTAACGGAAGTAGTTGAGCCTTTCTACTTCTATTTTACTACTGTGCTTCATTCAAGCAGATGTTTTTCAAATTCCCCCACTTCTTCAATACTCGTCCGTTGTGCATCAGCTAAAAACCCATATAAAACTAAGTTTAGCGTAGTCTTCAATAAGGAGACTGTGCATCTTTAATAAATAGCCGTTTGTAGGGGCGGCCCAGTGCAATGGCCTTCCAACGCACAAACTCCGAAAAGCAACCGCCACCGCAAAGAAGTTGAATTTTACGGACAGGTACAACAACAGCACTTGGGAAGGGCCTTTACAAAAGGCCGTTTATATTCCATCGCAGTCACAGACTACGATGAACGAGGGGCAAAAAAAATACCAACACGATACCTGCTATGACACGAATCTATATCACAATCATCGTCACTATTTTGATTTTTGGCTTGCTTTTTTGGGACTATTTTCACGGTGGCGTACCCGCACATCATGTATTACAGCAAAAAGACCTGCCCGAAATTTCCAATTGGTGGGGCGGATTGCTTCTTCCCGGTTTGGCCTGGTTTTTATCGGGCAGGATAGAAAAGAGGCTTCACAAACAAGAATCGCCCACCCAACAATCTAATAATCAAACTATTAAAATCAGTGGACTGTTTCTTTTGGGTCTACTTTTGGGAATTTGTTTAGCTGTGTCCTTTACAAATGGCTACAACTCTTTTTTAGACAATGTCCTTTACCTTTTTTTAGTACTTGGCTTCTTTCTTCCGCTCTTTTATTCTGAATTTATATTGGGTTTTATCTTAGGCATGACCTATACCTTCGGAGCGATATTGCCAACAATTTTTATTTTGATTATCGCAACCGTTGGATTTCTCATTTATAGATTTGTCAGGCCACTCCTTTTGAGAGCAGCAAAGGCCGTCGTCAACTAACTGAACACGATCAAAGCCTGAACCGCTTTCTGTTCGTTAGCGAGACCCCCATCTTATTACAACCAAAATAACAAAATGGCAGACATAAAAACCGCAACTTCTGATTCCGAAATAAATTCCTGTTGGGAACCTATGTATTTACTGAGACCTATGCTTAAAAAAGAGGATTTTCTTTCTACCATCAAGCAAATGCAACGTGAAGGGTATACCCTTTTATACATAGAAGAAGACCAAAAGACCGTAGCAGTTGCTGGCTATCGTATTTTTTCCATGCTGTACTGTGGCAAAATGCTGTATATCGATGATCTTTCCACGGTAGAAGCCTGTCGTGGAAAAGGATACGCTTCCAAATTATTACATCATTTGTACGAGCTCGCCTTAAAAGAAGACTGTAAATCAGTACAGTTGGACAGCGGACCTTCCAGAACTACAGCGCACAAGCTCTATTTTAAAGAAAATTTCACCATCAGTGCTTTTCACTTCAATAGACCCTTGTGAAAATATCTCCTTTTGTGCAGTCTTCGGTAGAGAAACTGCCTATTCTTAATCAATAGCCGCCTTCGACAGCTTCTCCGAACAATAATCGTACGCCCAAAGAAGTTGAATTTTACGAAAAGGTACGGGCAAGGACTCCAACAAAATCAGCTCAAATACTAATTGACAAATATTTTAAATCATAACCGGTATGGGACATATAAAAGAACCAAAAGGTGTTGACTTTGTAATTGCAAGCGACCCCTTGACAGACAAAGCTCGTCAAGAAATCAGTGAGTTTATTCGCAATTACAAAAACAATGTGAAGAATAAAAAAGCAAAATCAGTAACAACTGCACAGCAAACAAAAATTGCCCACGCTTGATATTGACTAAATGTGTGAAAGCTCTACACCGAACATTGCACTGGCTTCATAGTGACTGATGAACATCGATTGCCCCTGCTTGAACGTTAGCTGTAATGCGACAGATACCCCATTATGCGCAGCCTCCCTACGGAAGCCTGCGCATTTTTAATAAATAGCCAGTCCCGTGCAACAGCCTTCCAACAAACAAACTCCGAACAATAATTACTCGCCCAAAGAAGTTGAATTTTGCGAGAAGAGACAGGCATGAGCCATTATCAAGAATACAGTAAATAATCAATGCAAAGACGAAAATTTATTAAAGATTCATTAACAGGATTACCTGCCATCGTATTAACAGAATCCCTATTGGCAAGTGCCTGTAAAAAAGAGGCCATTGTTACGCCCAACGGCAAAACGGTTATCGTTATCGGAGCAGGAATTTCAGGACTTGCAGCCGCCAAAAAACTCAAAGAAAACGGTTTTAATGTCGTTGTTTTAGAATCCCAAAACAAAATAGGCAGACGATTAAGAACGGATCGGACGTTAGGGCTTGCTTTTGACGAAGGGGCAAGTTGGATTCACGGAATCACAGGAAACCCAATCACTGCTCTGGCCCAACAGGCAGGAATGAATACCGCACTTACGGATGATGACAGCTTTTTATCGTATGACGTTGGCGGCGCTGTAAGAAGTGATGCGGTGTTTTCTCAAGCCGAAGATGAACTCTACACCATTCTGAAAACGATGATAAAGAGTGGAAAAGTTACCCAAAGTTTTGAAACGGTTTTTAAAAGCCTGTATCCTGCCAAAGCCAATGACCGACTTTGGAAATTTTTCCTTTCTACGTACGTCACCTTTGATACCGGAGATCTAAATAACCTTTCTTCATTGCTTTACAACGAAGGGGAAGAATTTGGCGGTGAAGAACGGATTTCCACCAATGGGTATGATACTATTCCAAACTATTTGGCCACCGGCCTGACTATTCAGCTCAATCAGCGAGTGACTAAAATAGAGTATGCCGACACTAACGTGAAAGTCGAACATAATGCAACAATCAGCGAAGCCGATTATGTACTTGTAACGGTACCATTGGGTGTTTTAAAAAATAATTCCATTCAGTTTACCCCGGCTTTACCAATCGCCAAACAGAATGCGATCCAAAAAGTAGGAATGAATTGCGTAAACAAGTTTTTATTAACCTGGAATACAGCCTTTTGGGACGATGTACACTACATTTCCTATACCCCCGAAATACGAGACAAATTCAACTATTTCCTGAATGTCAGGAAGTTTCATCCCACAGCAAATGCTTTGATGACATTTGCCTATGCGGATTATGCGCGACAAACCGAAACAATGACCGATGCACAAATTATAAATGAAATAATGGGGCACTTGAAAGATATATACGGAACCGGCATCCCTGCTCCCACGGTTATGGTACGAACCAAATGGCAAACGAACGAGAACAGTTTTAGCGCCTATTCCTACACCGCAGTGGGCACAGAAATGCGCCATTTTGACGACTTGGCAGAAGAAATAAATGACAAACTCTTTTTTGCAGGTGAACATACAGAAACCGATTATTTTTCAACCGCTCACGGAGCTTATTTGAGCGGAATAAGAGAGGCCGATAAACTAATTGCATTGGTATAAGGGGAAAATGCCCTTCATTATGCGTAATCTCCACCAACAAATAAAAGTTACTTTCAAATAATTTAGCAGGATTTTTCGAACAAAGTCTACTATCCACACTCATAAAAAAACACACTGATGAAAACCAAAATAGACTTTATCAACCCGGAAGAATTACTAAAAAATCCTGCGTTTTCTCAAATTGAAATCACCAAAGGAAGTGGCCCTACCATTTACATCGGAGGGCAAAACGCCATCACAAAAGACCTGAAAATCATTGGCAAAGGCGACATAGCTTTGCAAACGGAATACATTTTAAAAAATATTGAAACGGCTTTAACAGCCTGTGATGCTACATTAGGCAACCTATTTAAAATGACCATTTATATCGTACAGGGTCAGGACGTACGAAAGAGATTTGAAGATGCCCAAAATTTTCTGAAAAAATTAAGCAACCCTCCGGTTATTACGGGGATCATTGTAGCAGGTTTAGCAAACCCCGATTATTTAGTGGAGATTGAAGCCGTTTCCTTCAAAAGCGAGCAATAATCTAAAAATGAATCAAGCGGGTTTCTCTTTCAATTGTTTAAAAATCAAAACAAGAGCCCAAACGTCTCATTAACAGGGGTGTGAATATCAATAAAGGTATAAGAAACGGTATCTTCTCTTCTCATTAAGTCGTAGATATCTTTGCTGCTTGTATCGGCAGTTACGTAATAATCTATTTTTTCAGACTCCGCTTGGGCGAATAGCTTGATGTCGTTGGTAATCACTATGCGGTTAGTTGGTAGTTGCTTCAATTTACGAGCTCGAAATGCAACCGCACCATAACGCCCTGCCTTTACGGCATGAATCACGTTGTAATTGAGGGTTTGAAGGTTTTTTAAAGGTAAATGAGTGATTTGCCCATGCACGCAGTACTCACCAATAGCGATGGCAGACACCATAATTATCATTTTCTCTTCCAAAAAATATTTGAAGTAAGCCAGCGCATTTTGGTGTAATGCTTCTTGGTTATTGAGGAGTTTAATCAGGAAATTGGTATCAACAAAAACTTTTTTCATACTTATAAATTCTCCCGGATTTCAGCTAACCATTGGTCGGTATCCGGGATTTCAGCCCACGTCTTACTGGCTTGGTTAATCAATTCGCTTAAATAGTCACTATCATATTCCTGCTTATAGTCCACAAAGTCAAGCAGTTTTACTTCATTTTTGTCCAGTTGACCGGATTTCACATTTTGTTTAGCCTTTACGTGCACTCCTACCAATTTGTACAGCTTATTTTCTTTTTCACTGGCCAACACATCTTCTGTCGTTTGAATGATGACCGTACCGTAATCATCCGTAGCCAAATGCAGATTAGGGCTGGTTTTTCCACCCATACTCGTAACTTTCCCGTACAAATACAAATCAGAATCAAGCCATAAATTCTCGCTTCGGTAGTATTTAGTGTGTTGGCTTATACCTAAAAAAGCAGATTCTTTGACAGATGTTTTGATGACCAACTCGTGATTCTTCTTGGCTGCCCATTCCTGAATATTTTCGATAGCTCTGGCTTGTGTATTGTCAATAGAATCAATGGAGTTCTCCATTTGTATTTGACCCAAAACCGTATTTACCGCCAACACAGGCCCAATCAACGTCTTAATTATGTTTCGGGTACTGCCTTCTTTTACTTCATAAGAAATAATTGGGCGGCTTTTTCGCTCATTAGGATACAGCAGATTCTCCGCATTTTTGAGCAATTCCATAACATCGGAAATGTCAAACGCGTTGGGAGAAACATCATTTACCCGAATCTCTATGTAGCCGAATTCTTTCATTACCTTTAATCTCTACACAAAATAAACAAAAACCATGCAGGTATTATTACATTATACCAACTTTCTATCTTAAAAAGCGTATTATTTTCAATCTCAGTCATTAAAGAACATGCACACAGAAGTACTTTCCGCCGCCAATCTTACCGCATTTACCGAACTTGTTTTGGAACTGTGGCCAGACTGCGAATTTGACGAGGAATACCCTTATTATCAATCCCTTATCGACTCAGAAAACGAAATTTGTTATCTGGCAAAAGAGCAGGAAAACTACGTTGGATTTATCCACGTATCGATGCGTACTGACTACGTGGAAGGAGCAAATGATTTTCTGGTGGCCTATCTGGAGGGATTGTATGTAAAACCGGAGTATCAACAACGCGGCATTGGCCACCAATTGGTCAATGCAGGAGCCGAATGGGGACAAAAAAAAGGGTGTAAACAATTTGCGTCGGATTCCGAACTGAACAACCAAATGAGTATTGATTTTCACAAAAAAATCGGATTCAGCGAAGTAAACCGCATCGTTTGCTTTATCAAAGAGTTGTAAGAATAGACTCTCTTCTCCGACGTATAGAAAGGAATCTAAGATGGGGGCTTCAAGTAAAACTCGCCCCTCTTTCCTCTTTTAAGAAAGCGGTTCATTACTCGAATTGGCATCCACAATTTCAACTTTTAACCTATCCCCTTCTAATTCCTAAAACACAATGAAGAAAAATTTCTTTTTCATGGCAACGGCGTTGCTGTTGGCCTCCCACCTGTTGATAGCTCAGTCGAGCAAGGTCTTCGACAACCTGACCGTGCCAAGCAAGATTTTGAAAAGTGACCGAAAATTTGCCATCTATTTACCTCCTAACTACGAAACATCGCAACGTGCCTATCCCGTTCTTTACTTACTGCACGGTGCCGGCGACGACCAAACGGGTTGGGTGCAATTCGGTGAGGTACAGCAGATTGCCGACAAAGCCTTTGAGGAAGGCAAAGCCACGCCCATGATTATCGTCATGCCCGATGCCGACACGGGACAAAGAGGCTACGCCAACGACCCCAAAAACGAATGGCGCTACGAAGATTTCTTTTTTCAGGAATTGATGCCTTACGTCGAAAAAACGTATCGAATCAAGGCAAATAAAAAATTTAGAGCAGTAGCGGGTCTTTCCATGGGCGGTGGCGGGTCGTTTACGTATGCGTTGCACCATCCCGAATTTTTCTCATCGGCCTGTCCGCTGAGTGCCGCTACCGGGCCGCTGACGTTGGAAGATACCAAAGCCAATTTGAAAAGAGCCAAACCAGATGTGACCTATACCGACGCTGAAATTGAGGCCTATTTCAAACGTCAAAGTGTATTGGAATTGGTAAAAAACGTACCCGGCGACCAGAAAAAAGCGGTGCGTTGGTACATTGACTGCGGAGATGATGATTTCTTATACGAAGGAAATGGATTGGTACACATAGCAATGCGCAAAAAGGAAATTCCTCACGAGTTCCGCATTTACGATGGTGGACACAATTGGACGTATTGGCGCAGGGCTCTGCCAACCGTATTGGGTTTTGTCTCCGATGCCTTCCATCAATTTTGATTGGGGAGGATTCAGAAGTGAGGCGACAGGAGTAAGTTAGTAAAAATCAGTCCGTTGCGGGTGTTTTCACCGCCAACCCGTTATGAAAAAATGGTATTCCTGACGGTGATAAAACCGTCAGGAATACAAAGGCGAATTCATTGGCACAATTTTTATTCAAGAATCTTCGATTGCGGTATTATGCGTAGGATACTCTAAATTTACCAAAAATACCTTAGCGTAAGATATGAGTTATATCCGTCAATATCTCGAAAAGTTTAATACAGTAACCGATGAACAGTATGCCCAAATAGTGCCTTATGAGAAAGAAATTTTGAAACTGAAAAAAGGAGAATATTTTTTGAAAGCAGGAGAAGTAGCCAATCACATGGGACTAGTCATTGAGGGAGTAATGGCTAATAATTACGTCGAAGAAGGAAAGGAAAAACTTCAATACTTTTTGAATAAAGGGGAGGTAGCAGCCAACCCCGAAAGTTTCGACTTCAGAACGCCAAGTAAGGTCACTATCAGAGCCATAACTGCCTGTAGTTTGGTGGTTATTGACCATCCTACCTACTGGAAATTAGTAGAGATATTGCCTTGGTGGGGTCAACTTACCCGCACCATCGGTAGCGTAGTTTTGACCAAAAGACTGCAAAAAAGAGCCGAACTGATGACGATGATGCCTACCGAACGGTATGAAACCTTCGTTAGAGAAAATCCCACCATCCTACAACAAGTGCCCTTGGGAATGATTGCTTCTTATTTAGGAATGCAGTTGCCTTCTTTGAGCAGAATCCGGCGAAAACAACTTCCCCCCAAAGCATTTACTATGTCTGATTGAGAACATTTAACTAAGGTTAAATAATTGCTTTCTAAGCCAAAATAAAGCCTGTATTTGAAAATAGGGAGCTGAGTTGTTTCTATTTTTGTGTAGAACCAATTCAACGCTTTTTGTTATGAAAAAACGACTGTTACTCCTCCTGCTTACTCTTTTCGCTTTTTATACTACCAATGCTACCAATTATTACATCCGTCCTGACGGAAATGACAGTAATAACGGGCTATCCAACACGCCGGGCGGCGCATGGAAAACGATAAATTCTGCTCTTTATGGTTATTGCAATTGGGGTGCCGGCCCTACAGGACAGGGAGTGCCGATGCGCCCCGGCGATACTTTATTCGTAGCGGATGGACTCTACAAAGAGGATGGGTTTACTTATGGATTAAAAATTGACGGAATTGTAGGGAGCAATACCAACCGTTTTGTGATGAAATCCATCAATAAATGGGGAGCAAAGCTCGAACTTACCTCACAATACAATGCTTTCAATATTCTGAATAGTAAAGGAATTACGATAGACGGTTTTGATATTTTTGCCCCCGCTGGCTCTACCAATATTCACTCAGGTATCAATAGCGACAATAGCGAGTTTATCACCATCAAAAATTGTAAAATACATAATTTCGGGCTTTCCGCCGTGGGTGGCGGGGCTACTAACGTAATCGTCGAGAATAACTACGTGTATGACAATTCCATACGAAACCCTGGCAATGGTAGTGGTATCAACTTTTATCATCCCGTAAAACAAAGCAATACTACCTTAGAAGGGGGTTGGAGGGTGATTATTAGGGGAAATACCGTTTACAATAACTACTGTAATCAGTACTATATTCCTGTTGGCGGTGGCTCGCTGATGCCGCCCACCGATGGCAACGGAATCATTATTGACGATTGGAATTTTACCCAAGATGCTTCCGGTACGCCTTATAAAGTACCTTGCTTAATCGAAAACAATATCTGTTTCAACAATGGAGGATCCGGTATCAGGGTGTATGACAGTGATAATGTGACGATTAGAAACAACACTTGTTATTATAACGGTTGGGTAACTGCAAACTACTACTCCGGCCCGGATTACCCTTCGGCTGACATCGGGATTTCGGCTGAGACAGGCAAGGGCAATAATATTACGGTTGTCAATAATATTTCCTTATCCAATCCAAATTTACCAAGCACAAATAATGGCATAGGAATTGGCAATAAAATTACAAATGCTGCGGTCAGGAATAATTATACGGATAAACTGTTCTTTACGGCGGGTGTTTTACCAACTCCCAATGTTATTGGAACTAACGCCTCCTTTATTAGTGCCGGTACTGACCCTACTACGGCTAATTTTCGTTTGAGCAATAATAGTCCGGCCATTAATATAGGGTATAATTCCAATGCTGCTGCAAAGGATTTTGACGGAAACATAAGACCCGTTGGCGGTACGGTTGATGCAGGAGCATTTGAATATCTTTGTCAAGCCAACGCAGGTACCCTTTCGGGAACCACCGCGATTTGCGCGGGAACTACTTCGACATTGACCTCCAACGGAGCTACGGGCGGAAGTTGGGCAAGCAGCAACACGGCCGTGGCCACCGTCAATGCCTCGGGCGTTGTCACGGGAGTGGCAGCCGGCACGGCCTCCATTACCTATTCAGTCACTTCCAACGGTTGTAGTGCAAGCACTTCTTCTACCGTCACCGTCAATGCCTTGCCCAACGCAGGTACGATTTCGGGAACGACCACCATTTGCTCAGGTGCAAATTCAACACTGACTTCTAATGGAGCAGCGGGCGGAAGTTGGACAAGCAGCAATACGGCCGTAGCCACCGTGAACGCTTCGGGCGTTGTCACTGGTGTAGCAGCCGGCACGGCCTCCATTACCTACTCGGTCACTTCCAACGGTTGTAGTTCAAGTACTTCTTCTACCGTCACCATCAATGCCTTGCCCAACGCAGGTACCCTTTCGGGAACCACCACGATTAATACGGGCGCAACCTCAACGTTAACCTCTAACGGTTTAGCCGGTGGCATCTGGTCGAGTAGCAATAATCTCGTAGCGACGGTAAATACATCGGGCGTAGTAACAGGTGTATCGGCGGGGACGGCTACCATAACTTATACCGTAACCACTAACGGTTGTGTTCGTAGTGTCAGCACAACTGTGACGATAAATACGCCTGTTGTTACAACCTTAATTGTGATCAGAGCCAGAAGCGTAAGCAATGCAGGGGCTAATTTTAGGGTAGAAATCATGAATAGTTCGGCGGCTACGGGAGGTACTGTCTTACAAAGTAGCAGTGATTTCACCAACCTCCCGACTGTTTTTGCAAACTACACTTTTGCTGCCACGGGTACCATTATTCCCAACCAAATACGGGTACGTTATTTTAATGACATGTCACCTTACGACTTTGAAACAGATTACATCACAGTAAACGGTACAACTTACCAAACCGAAGCTACCACAACTTATTCCGTAGGTTTTTGGAATGCGGCCAATGGCTGCAATAACGCCGGCTTTTTAACCAATTCGTTGATTCACTGCGATGGGTATTTTCACTTTTTGGCTACTCCAACAACAACCCCTATTGTGATTAGAGCCAGAAGCGTAGGCAATGCAGGGGCCAATTTTAGGGTAGAAATCATGAATAGTTCGGCGGCTACGGGAGGTACTGTCTTACAAAGCAGCAGTAATTTCACCAACCTCCCGACTGCTTTTGCAAACTACACTTTTACTGCCACGGGTAACATTAATCCCAACCAAATACGGGTACGTTATTTTAATGACATGTCACCTTACGACTTTGAAACAGATTACATCACAGTGAACGGTACAACTTACCAAACCGAAGCCGCCACAACTTATTCCGTAGGTTTTTGGAATGCGGCCAATGGCTGCAATAACGCCGGCTTTTTAGCCAATTCGTTGATTCACTGCGATGGGTATTTTCACTTTCTCGCTAACTCAGGTGCTCGATTGGGTACAGAAAATTTGGAAACAGAGCCTCACATTGAGTTTGATGTTTTTCCCAATCCCGCGCAGGATGTACTGAAAGTTAGGCTTAAAGCAACGATTGAACAACAAGTCAAGATGCAAATTATCGGCACTAATGGCATTGTCATACGTTCATTTTTTGAGCCGGTAAAGTTTGGTAACAATACCATCAGCCTACCCATACATCAGCTGAGTGAAGGCACATTTATTATTTCTGCCGAATACAATAACCAACGCTCAACGGCAAAATTCAGCGTAATTCGTTAGGGTTAAAAACTAATAAAGCGAAGTCGTCCCCCAATTTTTTTGAGACGACTTCTCTTTATTGCCTGTATATCTTCCCGTTTCAAACACTCTCTGTTTAAGATTTTTGCATCAGCGGACACCTCATCGTTATCATTTCGCCATTGATGATGTGTCTGCTGAAATTGCATCTGCAAACTCCTCCTATACGACCATTCATCATCTCCAACACCCATTTATCACAGTCTATACATGTGCAAGGTACTATGTATTGCAAAGTATCTTTGATAACATTAGATTTGTACTACTATTAGCAACCATCTTCACTTTTTAACTCAGTTACCCATGAAAACAGCCGCTTTTCTAATGACATTCTGTTTGGTTATCGTAATGGCATGTCTCCCTTATGCAGTAAAAAAAATTAACGGCAACGACATCACCGTCAGCGAATCCGAAGACCAGTATAAGATTTCGGCAGACTACCCCGAAGAGAAATCCGGCAAGGTGCAACGCTGTCTGGATGAGTATTTAGAACCTTCGGGTATGTCTTTTGTCAACGCGCGTATCGACGGAGACATTGCATTGGACAACAAGGCCAATTTCTACATTAATACGTCTCTGGGTACCTTAAAAATCAAGCTGGACAAGCAAAAAAACTCTACAGCTTCGTATCGAAGAATGAAAAAGTTGGGCGAAGCACTCAAAGTTCTTCTGGCTGAAAAATAAGATTTGTTCCTTGCAGAATAAGTCCATGAAACAACTACACAGGAGGCTATTTTAACGCTTCCCAGCCATGAGAACAACGACATTGTTCTCGAAAGGTTGAATAGGTAAGCAAAAAATTTGCCAAATCAGGCAATTTTCATTGAAAAACGTGAGTAGTTTAAAGTTTTTGAGATATTTTTATCTTACAAACTCGACAAACCCTGCGTTATGAATTTAACAAAAATCTTTATGGCCACCTCCCTCTTTCTTTTGGGATCATTTGGTCATTGGTACATCATGTACTGGCAATTCAAATCACCGAAATGGATAGCGTCCATTTACCCGTATTTGTTAGCAATATGCTGTACCTGGATATGGATAAAAGCCTCTGAATACGGAGTGGAAGGATTCAACGGCTCCATGTGGTCCAACCGATTTTTGTTTTTTGTAACGGGCGTTATTGCAGGCTCTGTTTTGTACCCATTCCACTTTGGACAACCCTTCACGATGAAAGTCGTTGTCCAATTGGGGTTGGCCATCACCATCATTTTAGTATCCATTATTTAAAATCAGAGTAGAGACGCAAAATTTTGCGTCTCATTGCTTGCCTTTATTGTCACAATTTAAAGGGGAAATAAAAGGTGACTTTCAGAGAGTTTCAGTACGTATTCGGCATAGAAAATTGACTTGTAGGTCAGTAAAAATCGCCTTATATTTGGGTAAAAAAACTACTATGCAACGTACCAGTACACGTCTGTTCCCTATCCTGATTTTGATGGTTTTTCTAACTTCCTGCGGAGGTAATTCGGAAGAATTGGAGCGACTTCAAAAAGAGAATACCGACTTAAAAGCCCAATTACAACTTTTAAATCAGGCCAAAAAGCCAAAGTACATTTTAAAAATCCGCTTGAAACAGGCTAGTTTATCGCTCAGTATCAAAAAGCACATCAGAAACGCGATGAATGCCGTCGATTTTGAGATTCCGGTTGACAAAGATTTTTACGACAGCGTATCGGAAGGAACGGAAATCGTAGATAATTTCAGATTCGGTTCCCTTGTTTTGTACGGCACTTTCGGCGATTGGGAAATGACCGTCAAAGGCAAAGAGATTCGGGAGTAAATAAATTGTGAATGAGTGAATGAGTGACTAAAAACTGAATACCAACTATTTGAACGCCACACGAGTTTCACATTGCTCCTCGCAGCGGCTAAATCAGCCATTCACAATTCACTCATAGGCTCATTCACCATTAGTATTTGATACAGCTATGAAAACGATAAAAGTACTGGCAGGTCTTATCTTCGGACTGCTGGCGAAGCAAGCCCTCGCCCAAACAGGCATGAAAGGAGAGTACTACAACGGGACCAATTTTGAGGAGAAAGTACTCACCCGAATTGATCCTGAAATCCATTTCAATTGGTTTCAACAAAGCCCGGCTCCGGGAGTAAGTAAATCTTATTTTTCGGTGCGCTGGACGGGCAAATTACTGGCCCCTGCTTCCGGAAAGTATGAATTTTCGGCCCGGGTTGACGACGGTATTCGAGTATGGGTCGAAAATCGAAAAATCATAGACGGATGGGCACTTCACGACAACGCCGCATTTAAAGGGACCGTTGTACTCGAAGCAGGCAAATATTACGAACTTCGCGTCGATTATTTCAACGCCATGCTCGAAGGCACCATCAACTTACTTTGGGACATACCCGAGGAATCCAAACCGTTGTTAGGCACTGCAGCCAAGCCCATAGGTGGGCAATATCTCTTTCAAACCATCCCCAGAGCCAAACCCGTTGCCGCCAAACCAATTACCAACCTACCGCCTGCCAAAGTAGCTGTTCCCAAACCAGCAAGCAAACCTATTCAGGAAACCAAACCTGTAGTTGCCGCGGCTACACCCAAACCCCCTCCTAAAAACCCACCCGTTCCCCAGGAAAAACAGCCCGAAAGCAACACTTTCACTCCCTTGGAAGTAGGTAAAGCGCTGATACTCAAAAACGTTTTCTTCGAGCAAAGTAAGTACACGTTGCTGCCCCAATCGTACCCCGAACTGGATAAATTGGTCCGAACGATGCAACAAAACCCGAAGATTCATATCGAAATTTCGGGACATACCGACAACGTAGGCGACCCACGTCTCAATCTTTCGCTGTCGGAATTTCGGGCAAAAGTCGTAATGAATTACCTTACCCGTCATGGCATCGCCGAAAACCGCATCGAAACCAAAGGCTACGGCGGTACGCGTGCCTTGGCAGGAAATGTCACTGAAAGCGAGCGGGAACAAAACCGCCGCGTAGAATTTGTGGTAAAGTCCAATTAAGTACCTCCCCTTTTACCGACTTTCCTTCTCCCGCCGCCACCTACACATTGAAGTTCACCGGTTGCTCATTTTGGGTTTCGTGTATTTTGCTTTTCCCCCAACTTTGTCTCACCGAAAGCAAAACGTAACCAAGGCAGCAGCCATGAAAACTTCATTTTATAAAGTACTCGCTATGAATTTATTAGCACTTTTGTTGGGCTCGTGTGAAGTAAAACAAAAACCGGAAGAATGGACAACCGCCAAACCGTTAACGGAGCGCTTGGACCACCCCGACGCCTTGGCTACCGACGGCCAATTTGTTTATTTCATCACGGGTGGAGGTACCGTGGCAGGACAACAGGCAGGTAACAATAACCTGATGAAAATGCCCATCGGCGGAGGCGTTCCCACGGTACTTTTCAAAGGAGGAACCGAAATCATTCCCGACGCCAACGCCATTGCGCAGGACGAAAACTACATTTATTTATCGGCCAACGGACTTCGACGCGTCCCGAAAGCCGGCGGCAACAGCCAATTATTGACTCCTGCTTTTATGGCGTACGAAATTGTTCTTGACAACGAGTACGTGTATTGGATGCCGTTTACGGGCGAAGGGATGCCTCCGACCCCTATTTTTGCAGTTTCTAAAAAGGGAGGCGAACCCATCAAATTGACCGACCCACGGCCAACTGCCAACGGGCTTTGCGTAGACGATGAGTTTCTGTATTGGGTACAAACCGATGGCCTTTACCGACAATCAAAAAAGAGTTCTACCCCTGAAAAAATCTATGCAACTCCCGCCAACAAAATCGCGTCAGACCTCAAAATGGATGCTGAAAATTTCTACTTTTTACAGGGAAAGTCAAAACGAAATCTGATGAAACTTCCCAAAAAAGGCGGAGTTGCTACGCTTATTTCGAAAGAGCCTTCTCAGTTTTGGGTTGGAGAAAATGAAGTTATCATTATGCGTTATGTAGGTTTCACCGACACTGCCATTTTCAAAATTAGCAAGGAGGGCGCGGGCGAAAAGAAACTGGATAGCGGCTACGTTTCCGACCTGATTATCCACCAAAACAAGGTGTATGTCAGCGACATGGTGAAAATTTATGAGCTAAACTTCTAATGCATTCTATCGCCGCGCAAGTCCAACGTCTGCATAATGTGGGCTTCGGCGGCGAGGAGTGCTTTCCAGCGTTCACGCACTTTTTCGGCAGGCAGGTATTCTTCGGCGAGTTCGATAAAATTACGGTAATGCCCCGCTTCCGAAATCATCAGCTCGTGGTAAAATTTCCGCAGACTTTCGTCATTCAGGTGTTGAGACAGCAGTTTAAAACGCTCACAGCTACGGGCTTCAATCAACGCACAAAACAGTAACCGATCCAGAAAAACTTCTTCGCGGTCGCCTTTCTTTTTGACAACCTGCATCAGGCGATTTACGTATTCATCCTTGCGGGCGCGCCCCAGTTTAAAGCCCCGCTTATGCAGTTCTTTCAGCACCATTCTAAAATGCGCCCATTCTTCGGCCACGACGGGCGTCATTACTTCTACCAGTTTCTCTTTCTCAGGGAAATGAACAATCATTGAAATACAGGCCGAAGCCGCTTTTTGTTCGCAATAAGCGTGATCCACGAGAATTTCTTCCAATTGCATTTCGGCGATATTGACCCAACGCGGGTCGGTAGGAAGCTCAAGGCCAAGGGTAGTGAGAGACATGGTTTAGTGTCGAATTATAAAATGCAGAATGTCGAATTTTAGAAGAAAAAGATTAGATTTGGTGTCTTAAGACACCTGCAAAATTAGAAAATTCTCTTTTTTCAAACGATACATTTTTACTTAAAAAAGAGACAAATCCTACCACGATTCGATGAAAAGACGCCTTTTTCTACTTTTGTTCATGGGTGTTTTCAGCACCAGTTTTGCTCAAACCTTTAGCGTAGAACAGGTACAAAGCGATTTCAAATTTTTGAGAAGAATTCTTGAAGAAGCCCACCCGAGTCTCTATTGGTACACGCCCAAAGACAGCATGGACCGCGCTTTTGAGCAGGTTTTTCAGCAGTTAAATCGTCCGTTATCGGAAAAAGAAGTATTCTATTTGTGGGCACCGCTGATTACCAAAATCAATTGCGGACACACGTATTTGATTCACTCTCAACCATTTGATGCCCAAAAAGACGATACGTTCTGGCTGCCGTTCCAAAGTCAAATCATAGGCCATCAGCTATTTGTCAAAGCATTGGGCAAAAATTGCTCCGATACCACCTTGGTACGCGGCACTGAAATCCTGCAAGTCAACGACATTCCCATGGCTCGGATTATCGAAGTTGCCAGACAAAATTGTCAAGCCGACGGGTACAACCAAACCTTCAAGGACTATTTTCTGGGATTGTTCCGTTTGGAAGAAACGCTGAATGACTATTTCGGACTCAAAACTCCCTACCGATTTCTGATAAAACCCCCTTTGGGGGAAGTTCGCGAAAGTACTGTTTTCAGCAAACACATTCCTCAGCCCAACCTGCCTCAACCTACTCTTTCAAAGCAGGAAATCCAAAACCGGGAAAGGGAAGCCTTGGAAAAATTGCGCAGTTTTAAGCTTTTGTCGCAAGCGCCTGAAACACTGCTTATGACCTGTAATGGATTCCGATACGATGATTTCAAAACCTTTGACCAACTTGTTTTTCAGACGGCCCGTACCCAAAAAATCAAACACCTGATCATTGACCTGCGTAATAATCCGGGCGGCGATACCTCCATTGGTGATGATATACTGCGGTATTTGCTCACCAAACCCACCTACAATTTTCTGACGTTCGACAGCCCCATCAACCAACTCTTTTTTTCCGAACAAATCGCTCCTGCTCCCAAAGACCATTTGTTCAATCCGAAGCAATTAAAAAAGCTTCAAAACGGTAACTACCGACGCACCGTTGACGGTATCGAATTGATCACTCCGCATCCTACGCTGCATTTTTCGGGTCAGGTGTACGTACTTACGAGTGGCTTTACGTTTTCGGCAGGAGCGATTTTGGCCAGCCTGCTCAAAGCCCACACCAACGCCGTTTTTATCGGTCAGGAAACGGGCGGCGGCGAAGCGGGTTGCAGCGGGGGATTGACTTCCAAAGTCATTTTACCCCACACTCAATTGGTCGTCAATTTCCCTCATTTTCGTATCGAAACCAACACCCAAGCACCCAACATTGGGCGCGGCGTGATGCCTCACTACCCCATCATCTACACGGCCCAATACATCGCCTCGGGCCGCGATTTGGAACTTGAGAAGGTAGTGGAGTTGATTTTGGGGAGATAAAGTACTTAAGAGGTTATCTTCTCAAATCTCTGATTCGTGCCTTCTCTTAATATAGTATATACAAACTGGGTTTTATAACTTTTGTCTTAATTTTATTTGGAGTGCTGAATCAAAATCATCCAAAATCGACATGTATGGGATGATAAATACTTATTTTTTAGCGCTGAACAGTATTAAATTTGGCAAAAAAGATGTATATATGCTTTAGTTGTCTTCATTAGCCTTTTTGTGTAGGTAGAGTTTGTGAAGAAAACCACAGTGTAGTTATACAAAACTCTCCTCAAACAGCATTCTAAAAGATGACCAAAAAGAATAGCATCGACTTGTGCTTATACTTTGGCCAGAATTTTAGTAATTTGCAAGTTCGTAAATTTTGACAAACAAAATGAAGCTAAAAGAGAAAATATCGCTTGAAGAAGTTTTCGGAAAAGAGGACAAAATCCAACTTGTTGAAACTGAAAACAACAAGGAAGCAGTTATTACCCACTTCTTGCATAATAGCGAAAACGGAGTTTCACAGTTTTTTAAAGAAGATGCCGTAAAGTTCACTAAAGAGATTTTACAATACAAATACCCAGGAAAAAGTATAACAAACTCAGTTGCGGAAGATGCTTTGCAATATGGAATTTTTGATACTTTTGACGTTCCATTTCCGCCAGTTGAAAACCCCAAATTTAAGTTTATCGACCTTTTTGCAGGGATTGGCGGGTTTAGACTTGCAATGCAAAATTTAGGGGGTAAATGTGTTTTTACAAGCGAATGGGACAAAGAAGCTAAACGAACCTATAAAGCAAATTTTGGCGAAAGACCTTTTGGTGATATTACAAAAGAAGAAACAAAAGCCTTTATTCCAGACGACTTTGATTTGATTTGTGCAGGTTTTCCCTGTCAAGCATTTTCAATTGCAGGAAAACGTGGCGGATTTGAAGATACAAGAGGAACCTTATTTTTTGACGTTGCAGAAATCATAAAAAGAAAAAAACCTAAAGCGATTTTTCTTGAAAATGTAAAAGGTTTACGCAATCATAATGGCGGTAAAACATTAGCAACAATTTTAAACGTACTAAGAAATGATTTAGGTTATTATGTTCCTGAACCTCAAATAATCAATGCAAAAGACTTTGGTGTACCACAAAATAGAGAAAGAATTTATATTGTTGGTTTTAGGGAAGATTTAGGAATTGATAGTTTTGAATACCCAAAACCAACAAATATAAAAGTCGCATTTTCACAAGTAAAAGAGGAAAAAGTTCCTCCGACAAAATATTTTTTATCTACACAGTATGTTCAAACTTTAATCAATCACAAAGAACGACATGAAAGTAAAGGCAATGGCTTTGGGTTTGCAATTATTCCAGACGATGGAATCAGTAACGCTATTGTAGTTGGCGGAATGGGAAGAGAACGCAATTTGGTTTTAGACCATAGAATAACGGACTATACACCAACGACACACATAAAAGGAACTGTAAACCGTGAAGGAATTCGCAAAATGACGCCAAGAGAATGGGCAAGGCTTCAAGGTTTTCCCGATACATTTGTTATTCCAGTTGCAGACGCTTCTGCTTATAAACAATTTGGCAACTCTGTTGCTGTTCCAGCAATACAAGCAACTGCAAACAAAATTTTAGAATTAATTGGGATAACAAATGATAACAGGTAATAAAGGGGAATGGAGTGAAATTTACGCTTTATTCAAGCTAATAGGAGATAAAAAATTACATCCCGGAGATAGTAAAATTAAGAAAATTCAAAATATTGTTTACCCAATTTTAAAAATTCTTCGCACAGAAGTTAATGGAAATTTCGAGTACTCAATTGAAGACGACCTTGTTGTGATTTCAGGGAATGAAGAAGTATTTCGTATTGCAATTTCTGAATTTAAAACAAAAGCAAGTTATCTTTTAGCCAAAATTAAAGTTAACCAAGGAACTTTTTCAGTACCAGAAATACAGCAATTTATGCAAAGTATAAATTGCCTTTCTTTAAAAGCAAGCTCTTCTGCCAAAACAGATATTACGATTATTGTCCACGACCAAAGAACAGAACTTCAACCCTCTTTAGGCTTCAGCATCAAATCACAATTAGGAAATCCTTCTACTCTTTTGAACGCGGGGGAAACGACTAATTTTATATACAAAATAGTTGGAGTTAATCTAAGCGACACAGACATTAGCCAAATCAACAATATATCTTCAAGAAGTAAAATAAAAGACCGCATTACAGAAATTATTTCAAAAAACGGAAAGTTTGAATTTATAAAAACTCAGCGAACCGTATTCAGTAATAACCTTATCCTAATTGATAGTTTTTTACCACAAATTTTATCAAGTGTGTTGTTTCAGTTCTACTCTTCAACTCTTTCTGACACAGAAAGTTTAGTAAAAATAACCGAAGAAAAAAACCCTTTAGGTTTTGACACTTCGGACAAACACCTATTTTACAGTTATAAAATAAAACGTTTTCTAACCGACATAGCCTTAGGAATGATGCCTTCAAAAGTTTGGACAGGTCAATATGACGCAACAGGGGGCTATTTAATTGTCAAAGCAGACGGCGAGATTTTATGCTATCACGTTTATAATAAAAATGAATTTGAGAATTATCTACTTGCCAATACAAAACTTGAAACAGCTAGTAGCACACGGCATGGATTTGGAGAACTTTATGAAGAAAGTGGACAATTATATTTTAAACTGAACTTACAAATACGCTTTAAATAACAAGACTTACCCCATCATATAACTAAACATTCGTGGTAGTCGTTGTCCAAGCTACCAAAGCACTCTTGAACGAAACCTTCAGTAGCGTTGAGTCCTCACCAAACCCTTTTCTTTTATTTTGATTTATCGTAGAGAGAATTTCTTCATCGTGGTTTATGTCCTCACATAGACCTTTTTTTGTGCAGGTAGGGTCTGTGAATACACGGCGTAAGGATACCTTCCCCCTGGTCTGTGCCCTCACCATAGCCGTCAGGTCAAGCGTTTTATCATTTGTAATGAGCTGGTTTTCAGCGGTATTTTATTTTTCTCTTTTTGTTCTTTTTGAGCAAATCTACTCCATTTATCAAATAATTGCACTATCCAATCTTTGATTTCACTGACATTATCAATCAGTGTTCTGATTAATAATGTTATCTTTTTTTTAGTGTCAGTAGGTAGGATTTGTGTCTCCACAGACCAAGGCGAAAATAATTAAATCCTTATCCTGACGGCTATGGTGAAAACACAGACCACGGATTTAGAAAATCAAAAAACCGCCGTAGTATTTGACTACAGCGGTTTTTCGTGGTTGTTATTTTTTGTCTTAAACCCCAATCAATAAATCACGCATAGTTCTCACTTTGTCGTGGTCGGCTTTTAAAGACAGATGTTGCTCTTTTAACATTGCCTGTTGTTGGGTACTTAAATCTTTAAGATTTTCATTGATGGCTTCTTGGTAAGCATCCGAAGCTACATCTTCGCCGTATTCGCACCAGTCAATCACGGCTTTGCGGTCATTTCCGGTTAAGGCGGCTTTTATGTCCATCCACTTCCTATACAACTTGCCCGTCAGTCGCGTGCCTTCATCTGGCGTACCCTCTAAGCGATTCACTTCATTCACTAATTCCATTTTACATTTCCGGCTGGTCTGTTGAAACTGAGTAAACAAGGCTTTCAAGTCAGCATGTTCGGTGTCATCAGAGGCTGTTTCGTAGCCCTCAATTCTGTCATTATTGATTACAATGAGCGTGTTCAGCACGTCAATGGTTTTGTCTGTGTTCATCTGTGTTTGATTTAATTTTTAAACTGAAAAAGAAAGAAATTCCATTGAGTAGCATTCTATTAAAAAATGCACTGATTAACGGAGAACAGGCTCGCGTACCTTTTCGTTGGTCATAGGCGGAAAGTTGGAAAACTCCTATGTTCCTGCAGCCGTTGCGCCAACCTGACAAACCAGTTACTAAACAGAATTTCATATCTTACAATTGGTTTTTATTGTTTCAATGTTTTTTTTCTTTACTTGTTTTATGTGCTATTGTCAACGAACACAGGCGTATTAGCCCAGAAATTGCTATTCGTTTAGGCGTCACAAAGTTGAGAGCATTCAATTGATAAACTGTTACGCTTCTATGGAATATTTTTACATATATCCCACTTATTATTGGATGGTTTAATAAATTTTGTTTATCCTTACTTAAACAAAATTTATTAAACCATCCCCAAAATTTCTCAATTATCTCCAAACCTCAACAGGCATATTTTTTTGAAATTGACAATTTAATAGTTCTTTTTACCATGATCTGTGTCTCCACAGACCTTATTGTATTGGTAAGGTCGTGTCTAATATCTGTTCGTCTAACATGCTTCTTCGCCACGGTCTGTGCCCTCATAGGACTTTTTGTGTAAGTAGGATCTGTGTCTCTACAGACCAAGGCGAAGGGGTAAAAAATACATCGGATTCTGTAAAAAATCATTTTACATTTCGTTAACAATCTTTTACAAACTCCCGGCAGCATCTCAGCACAAATACCTGTATGTTTGTTGAAATTGTTTGGTATCAAAAAAGGGAAAATGATGAAATACGTACCCGTATATGCGTTGCTGCTGCTATTTGTTTTTTGTACTGCCTGTTTAGGGCAAGACAAAACCAATCTGCCAAAAGATACCAGTAAGTCCGAAATCAAAGACAGTAGTACTTCCTACGGACCTGCCAATATCACTCGTACGATCAAGCAGGATAGAAACGGCAACATTTGGATGGCCACCTTTGGGGGTGTTTTTCGCTACGATGGGACATCCTTTACCAATATCACCAATAAAGAAAGTTCGGCCCGTTTTTTTTCGCTTTTAGAAGACAGCAAAGGAAACTTTTGGTTCGGCTCAATCGGCTCAGGGGTGTATAAGTACGATGGGAAAGCCTTTCAACATTTCACTACCAAGGACGGACTTATTAATAATGAGATCGTTTGTATTTATGAAGATAAGTCCGGTTCTGTTTGGTTCGGTGCAAACGGGGGAGTAAGCCGATACGATCCCGGACGGGCAGTTGGGAAATCTTTTCGAAATTATAAGATGAACGGTGGTTCCATGGCGCAAGATTTAACAGGAATCCCTTTTCCGGATTTTACCCGTCCCCCTCATGAAATCAACGCTATCATTGAAGACAGAACCGGCAAGTTTTGGTTTGGCACAAGGGACAACACCTTCGTTTATGATAGAAAAACATTTACCAATACAACTCATTTCGGCCAACCGTTTACCAATGTCCGTTGGATCATCGAAGACAAAAAAGGCAACATTTGGTTGGGTGGCAATGATGGCCTTTGGCGCTATAACGGCATTACCTTTACCAATATCGCCCGGAATTTTGTTGGGTATATCTACGAAGATAAAAAGGGCAATATTTGGACCAGTTCAGAAAAAGAGAATAGCCAAGGTTGGGTACTTTCCCGTTATGAGGAAAAGTCCCTGTCCAACAAAAACCCCACGGTAACCGAAATAAATCCAAAAGAAGGAAAGATGCTTTTCGGAATTTTAGAAGCTACTGACGGCAGTATTTGGTTCGGCGCTGATGGCGTATATCGTTATGATGGAAAAACGGTTACCGACTTTAAAAAGTAAAGGAATCAGGTGTATAGCCAGTCATTTCGAGTTAAACTTCGATGGCGCGAGGTTGTACCTCGCGCCATCAAGATTCCTAACAGTTTCAATTGATTTTCTTCAAAACGGCAGTTTCCCCAAATCCACGTTACCACCCGTGAGGATAATACCCACTTTTTTGCCTGCGAACTGCTCTTTGTTTTTGAGCAACGCCGCAAAAGGAACGGCACAGGAAGGCTCAATGATGATTTTCATTCGTTCCCAAATCAATCGCATGGCGTCAATGATTTCGGGGTCACTCACGAGCAAAATGTCTTTTACGTGCAATCGAATGATTTCCAACGTTTTATCACCCAAACTGGTCAAAAGTCCATCGGCGATGGTTTTGATATAAGGTGCTTTTTCAATATGTCCACTTTTGAACGACAGGGCGGCATCAGCGGCCCCTTCCGGTTCGCCGGCTATCACCTCCGTGGTGGGCGATAAATAATAAGCCGCCAACGCTGTACCGCTCAACAATCCGCCTCCGCCAACGGGAGCCATGATGGTGTCAAACAGCCCATAATCTTCGATGAGTTCTTTGGTCGCCGTGGCTTGTCCGGCGATTACGCGGTAGTCGTTGAAAGGGTGAATCATCGTAGAACCGTAGTCGGCAATCACCTTTTCTACCGTGCTTTCGCGGGCTTCGAGCGTGGGCTCACATTCGATTACTTCGGCTCCGTAGCCGCGTACGGCGTCTTTTTTTACTTGCGGTGCCGTGCTTGGCATGACTATGTACGCCTTGGTACCCACCAAAGCCGCCGCATAGGCAATCGCCTGGGCGTGGTTGCCGGACGAATGAGTCGTTACGCCGTTGGTCAATTCTTCGGGCGTCAGTGACAATACAGCGTTTACACCGCCGCGTGCTTTAAAGGCACCGATTTTTTGGAAATTTTCGCATTTGAAATAAATTTCAGCACCCGCTAAGCGATTGATGGTTTGGCAAGTTAAGACCGGCGTACGATGAACGTAGGGGGCGATGCGCTCGTGGGCGGTCCGGATGGTTTCGAGAACAGGAATCATTTTATAACGTTTAGAGAATAGGCAGTCAAAGGCCTTATTTGGCGGCTAAAATTGCATAAATTGTCGAAATAAGGAACGAGAATTAAATAAGTTGAACATTTAATAATTAATTCTATAATTTAAATCAGGGATTTTAGGGTGCCTTTGGATTCTAATATCATCACTTACAGATTTATCAACTTTGATA
>NZ_JAIXST010000089.1 GCF_027484545.1 Runella sp.
CTTGTTTTATGATTCGACACCACAAAACTATGGTTTATTATTCACAACAGTTGGCTCTTTCATCAGCAGTCACTAACAAGTAACGGCTGGATAATTGCACTTCAAATCTGAATCTGCGTAGTGTTGAGAATATTCAGTGAAGTTACCGAGTTAAAATCTTACTTCTTTTTTACTTTTTTAGTAGTGAATGGTACACAAATATCTGGCGGGCAAATACATTCTTCTTCTACTATCGCCGGACAGCAGTTTTTAGTAGGACACTGACCATTACCGACTTCTACTGAATAAGACCCGATAGCTCCTACTTCCAGCGTTTGAGCAGTCGCTCCGACTATTTTGACTCCATTTTTAAACCACTGGTATTGAGCATAGCCTACGGGAGCTGAGATAATAACCGTGTCTTTTCGTTCTGTACAAATCTTCAGCGGAACACTGACACAGGCAATATCATAATCATCTTCCGTTTTCACTCCATTATAAGGCTTAGAATCCGGATCGATACCGCTTTTCTTACTCATGGCTACAATTTCCGCTTCGTTACAGATTGTACCTCCGATAAATCCTCCTATATTATTAATTTTGACAGTCATAGTAAGCGTATCTGTATGGCCGGCCGCCAAAGTCAATGGTCCCTATAGTCGAGTTTGTGTATTATACTGTCCTTGTGTTGAAGTATATTTCACAAAATTGAAATTGGTTGAAAGCATATCTTCCACATAGACGCTGTCAGCAGAAGCTAACGAATTGGGGCTATTATTTTTAATAATGAGTTTGAATTGTACTTCATCTCCCACTTGGCGTCGGCAATCACCTACCAGTATTTTGGAGAGTTCGAGGTCATTAGGCGGAATACAGGCACCTGTATTACTGATTTTAACATTCAATATCATCGACTTTTGGCAAGCACCTTTCTTATCTGGAACACCTTTAGGTTCCCATTTTACATACAGGCTGATGGTAGAATTAGGCCTGTATTTTTTGGGATCAAGTTCCGTAATAGGCCCGCGCTTAACTGCTGCTTCCAGCAACGTAAACTCATTGAAGCCATCTCTGAACACAAACGCCGTAGTATCGATAAAGTAGTAAGTGGCCGTTCCGTTAGGGAAGTTTCTTTGCAGTTGGATTTTATCACCATTCGACTAAAGTGTCGAATCCAAACGCGAATCATACTGCTCTTTCACTTCATAACAAATGGCTCCAATACTCAAGGTGTCCACCCCATCAGTAGCGGCTAAAGCATAGCCATCTACCGACTTATGGGCAAACTTAAACTCATATACACCCAATGAATCGGGCACTTCTGTAAAGAAGTAGTGCTTTTTGTTTAGGTCAATCGAATCAATGTATCCCTCTCCGTCGTCCTCGTAGAGTCCGTAGGTATAATTATTCTTTTTGAGGTCATACGGAATAATAGCCCATTTACCACCGGGAGTAGCCTTGATAGTGACCTTTTCACGGTAAACGTATTTTGTATATTTGTCATTGCCGGGCAAATAAAGTATTGTCGAGTCACCAGCACGGGGATCAGAAATGTCAGGGGAAGAGACCCTGAAAAAGCCCATATCCCAACGAGGGTCGTGCTGACCTATTGCAAGATTGAAATCAGCGGCTTTATACGTAACCCGCGGAATGTCGTTGTCCAATGAATCGTTCGTTCCTTTATTCAAGTCTGTCACTACAAAATCCGACGCAGGATAAGAGACTGGATTAAATTTAACATGGTACTGTCCTGCTTTTAAAGCCCCGATATTATATTTTCCATCAGCACCTGTTGTATCCGATTTCACAAATTGACCACCACCGTTATAAAGTTCCATTATAACCCCTTTGGCAGGCAGTTCGGGTCCTAATACAGTACCAAACGGGTCTTTTCGAATATCTTGAATACCATTGCGATTTAGGTCATACCAGGCGTAGTCTCCTACCGAAGCCGACGGAATACAGTCGCCCCGGTTTGTAATATTAATATTCAATATCATGGACTTTTGGCAGGCGCCTTTATGATCCGGCGCACCGGTGGGTTGCCATTTCATATACAAACTGATGGTAGAATTAGGCCTGTATTTTTTAGGATCAAGCTCCGTAATGAGCCCGCGCTTAACTGCTGCCTCCAGCAACGTAAACTCATTGAATCCATCTCTGAACACAAAAGCCGTGGTATCAATAAAGTAATAAGTGGCTATTCCGTTAGGAAAAATCCTTTGCAGTTGGATTTTATCACCATTCGAACAAAGCGTATCCAAACGAGTATCATACTGCTCTTTTACCTCATAACAAACGGCTCCAATGCTCAACGTATCCACTCCATCTGTCACTACTAAAGCATAGCCATCTGCGGACTTGTGAGCAAACTTAAACTCGTGCAAGCCCAATGAATCAGGCACTTCCGTAAAGAAGTACTGCTTTTTGTTCAAATCAATGGAATCAATGTATCCTTCACCGTCGTCCTCGTAGAGTCCATAGGTAGAAAGGTTTGATTTATTGTCATGTGGAATAATCATCCATTTCCCTCCCGGAGTGGCTTTGACAGTAACTTTTTCGCGATATACGTATTTTGTATAATTGTCATTGCCAGGCAAATAAAGTATTGTCGAGTCACAGGCGCAGGGATCAGAAATTTTGGGAGTGGCGGACCTGAAAAAGCCCATATCCCAACGAGGGTCGTGCTGACCTGAAATAAGAGTGAA
Organism: Runella sp.; assembly: GCF_027484545.1. GTDB lineage: Bacteria > Bacteroidota > Bacteroidia > Cytophagales > Spirosomataceae > Runella. The sequence continues at coordinate 2,688 of NZ_JAIXST010000089.1, forward strand.
ATTAGAGGATTTATAGGTAACCCGCTCAATGTCGTTGTCCAGCGAATCGTTGGTACCTTTGTTCAAATCTGCTACTGTAAAATCAGAAGCAGGATAGGAAACAGGATTAAATTTGATATAGAACTCGCCTGGTTCTATGTCTCCGATAGCATATTTCCCATCAACACCCGTTGTGTCCGATTTCACAAATTGACCAGTTTTGGTACGAAGCTCCATCACAATTCCTTTGACAGGCAATTCCGGTCCTAATATATTACCAAGAGGGTCTTTGCGAATATCTTGGATACCATTGCGGTTGAGGTCATACCAAGCATAGTCTCCTACCGAAGCCGGGAATATGATTGACATCAAGCCAATGTCTAAATTATGGTCATTTTGGCTATTATTTCCAGTATTAAGTACAATTATCGCCTCAGTAGAATCTGCATTATAAACGGCATCAGAGTTACGAATGTCATTATCTAATGTAGTGTTTCTAACCGCTATTTGCAGTGAATCTTTGATTTGAAAAGTACCGGCCAACGCATTTACCCTACCGCTTTTAAGTGTTTTCAGCCCATTTAAATTCCATTTAATGTCTGATTGGTCTTCATACGAACCTCATATTTATGGTTTCGTTTGAGGGTTCCCGTCACATTAAAGTCATTGAAATAAAATTGTCCTCCATTCGCTGTAGTATCACGCCCTACTTCCACTTCATTATTTTGCATATCGTGCAAAGTAAGAATGATTTTATCTATGCCCTTTTCACTGGGGTCTTGAATCCCGTTTCTGTTTTGGTCAAACCACACTCTATTACCAATTTCCAATGGCGCAGGGTTACAAATGCCAGTCAAATCCCCTACTCCTCCTGATTTACCCAAGGCTCCTTCCTGAATCGCATAAACGGCATAGCTGCGATTACGTTTTCCGGTACGGGTATCAAATACAATAAATCCTGTTGCCAAATATTGTTTATGGATAGGGTCAAATGCCGACGAAAATATCTCTGTCTTGCCAGGTTCTTTAAAAATCCCACCGTTGGTAAGTTCAGAGTGACCTATTCCATTTTGTCCATTAATCCAATAATCATCATAGAAAAATTCACCCCCACCCGGGCTGGCACCTTTATCGTGGGCAAATTCTACTCCTGAACCGCTTCCACCTGCTGATGTATATTTACCTGATTTACCATTGCTTTCCATGGTATATGTCCCATCGCTGTTGCGTTGAATACGCAACAAATCTCCGCTCATAAAACCATAGTAATTTAGAGTATCACCTTTTGCAATACCCGGCTGATTTTGGCCTGTTTGCAAACCGCCTCTGTCCATCATTCCAACAAATAAAGAACCGTCATCATCAAAGTCAATATCCGATAAAATAGGCTGAGGGTTAACCAAAAACGCACTGATCGGATCACGCGCCCCCAAAGGATAGTTACATTGTTTAGGAAAAATGCCGCTCCAAGGCTTCCAAGTATCAATAGTGTCACAGCCCTGCGTTGCATCCAAAGGATCGCGTTTATAGCCCAGAGGGAATTCGATTAATTGTTTGAACTGATGATCTTTCAAACTGAACTCATAGATAGCTACTTTTAAATCCGATTTTTTCTGCGAAGTTTCTGCGGTACACACGACCCCTAAGTACAATTTATTACGATGATACTTGAGAGCCCAAGGTGCAAAATCACCATTCGCACAATTTGGATTGGGAATTGTATAAGTTGTGACAGCTGCATCTGCTATTGACGAGCAGGGCTGTTAAGTTCTATTTTTGGCGGTGTATCAAATGTAATGCTGCCTCTCCAAGTTGAATTGCCAAAAGCACCAACCAATCGCCAAGTTGTGCCACTTGTCCAATTTGGAAAAG
>NZ_JAIXST010000353.1 GCF_027484545.1 Runella sp.
AGGCCAACCACAAAAAAACAATGATTTGAGATCGGTCATTACTGAAACTCTCAAAAAAAGTACCCTGGAGCAGGCTGAGTGGGCTATGACTCAAAGCCCCGTCACGGTCACTGCCGAGCAATGCGAACGCTCGGCGGGCGGGCTCCATGATTTTTATTCTGAGGGAGATTATTGGTGGCAAAACCCAGATGACCCCAACGGCCCTTATATTCAGCGAGATGGTCAATCGAACCCCAGCAATTTTACCGCTCATCGAAAGGCGATGGTACGTTTTAGTCAAATTATTGGCTCGTTGGCGTCGGCTTATTTAATGACTAAAAACGAAAAGTATGTCAAGCACGCTTTCGTTCACCTCAAAGCGTGGTTTATGGACGAAAAAACGTACATGAATCCATCGCTGCTTTATACCCAAGCGATTAAAGGCCGAGCTACTGGCCGAGGGATTGGCATTATTGACATGATTCAAATGATGGAAGTGGCGCAAGGTATTCGGGTGATGGAAAACGCTAAAAACGTCAAAAAGAACGATTTACACTTGATTAAAAACTGGTTTGGGCAGTATTTGGAATGGGTAACTTCGCACCAATACGGTATTGATGAACGAGATACCAAGAATAATCATGCCACCTGCTGGGTGATGCAAGTGGCGGTTTTTGCCAAGTTGGTTGGTAATGAAGCCTTGATTGATTTCTGTAAAAACCGCTTTAAAACGGTTTTGCTTCCCAACCAATTAGAAAAAAACGGCAGCTTTCCCTTAGAACTCAAACGCACTAAGCCTTATGGCTACTCACTTTTTAATCTGGATGCTATGACCACCGTTTGTCATGTACTTTCTGACGAAAAAGAAAATCTTTGGGACTACACCTTAGCCGATGGACGTACGCTCAAGAAAGCCATTGAATTTATGTACCCTTTTGTAGAAGACAAAAGTAAATGGCCTTATGCGAAGGATGTGATGTATTGGGATGAATGGCCCGTGGCACAGCCATTTTTGCTGTTTGGATACCAAAAATACCCCGTAAAGGATTGGCTAAAAACTTGGAAAAGGCTCGAACATTTTCCAACTACCGAAGAAGTAGTCAGGAATTTACCCATCCGAAATCCTTTGATTTGGATACAATAATTATCGCAACCTCCTAACCACTATAACCAATTTCTGACATGACAAAATCACCCTTCTTTTTGTATTTGATAGGATTTGTTTTACTCCTTCAAACAACTGCATTTTCTCAACTCAAATACCTGAAAGCCAACACACAAGTACCTGCTCATCCTCGTATTATGCTACTAAAGGGAGAAGAAAAAGGAATTCAGAACAATATTGCTTCTGATAAAAACTGGGCTACTATTCATCAGACAATTTTGGCTGAAAGCGACAAAATTATTGGCCTGCCGCCCTTGGAACGCATCCAGATTGGGCGTCGTTTGCTCGACAAATCACGCGAGGCGCTGCGCCGTATTTTTATGCTGTCGTACGCGTATCGCATTACCCGTGACCAAAAATACCTCAACCGCGCCGAAACGGAATTATTAAAAGTTTCAACCTTTTCGGACTGGAACCCATCGCACTTTTTGGACGTGGGCGAAATGACCATGGCCGTGGCCATCGGGTACGATTGGCTCTACAACGATCTGCAAAAATCGTCGTTGCCCATCATTAAAGAAGCCATTCTGAAAAAAGGCATTGAACCGTCACTGGATTCAAAATACAACAGCTGGCTGGCGGCTTCCCACAACTGGAATCAGGTCTGCAACGCGGGCATGACCTACGGCGCATTGGCCATTTACGAAGACAATCCCACGCTGGCCAAGCAAATCATTGACCGCGCCATTGAGTCCATTAAACTGCCCATGGAAGATTACAACCCCGAAGGTGCCTATCCCGAAGGTTACGGCTACTGGGGCTACGGAACGAGCTTCAACGTGCTGTTTCTGAGCGCTGTACAAAAAGCACTGGGGAGCGATTTCGGCTTGTCAAACGGCCGTGGATTCCTGAATACGGCCGCATATTATCAGCACATGGTCGGCACGTCGGGCAAAACCTTCAACTATTCTGACGCAGGCAGCGGCTCGGGCGGTGTCAGTCCGGCGGTGTTTTGGTTTGCCAACCGTACCCAATCCCCTTCATTGTTATTCGGAGCTAAAAACATTCTCGAAAAAGGCGCTTCCAACATGGGCCGCGACCGCATTTTACCTGCCGCTATGATTTGGGGAAACGGCATTAAATTTGAAAAAGTAACGGCTCCCAAAGCACTTCTTTGGTCCGGACAGGGCAAGAACCCCGTTGCCATGATGCGCTCTTCCTGGACTGACCTCTTTGCTATATACGTCGGACTGAAAGCCGGCTCACCTGCTGTCAACCACGCTCACATGGACATCGGTTCGTTTGTCATGGATGCTCTCGGTGAGCGCTGGTCGATGGACTTGGGAATGCAGGACTACGAATCGTTGGAATCAAAAGGCGTAAAATTGTGGGACAAAGGCCAAAATGCGCAACGTTGGGAAGTGTATCGTTATAACAACATGGCCCACAGCACCCTTACGTTTAACAATGAACTGCAACGCGTGGATGGATATGCGTCCATTACTAATTTTACCAATAAGCCTACTTTTCTGAGCGCCACAACGGATATGTCAGCGGTTTACAAAAATGCGGTGTCTTCGGCCAAACGAGGAGTGGCGATTGTGGATCAAAAATACGTGGTAGTCAAAGACGAAATCACGACAGGGGAGAAAGAAAGCACCGTGAAGTGGGCAATGATGACCCCCGCCAAAGTGCGCATTACGGAAGACGGCACGGCAGAATTGACCCAAAACGGCAAAAAACTTCAAATCAAAGTGTTGGAGCCTGCCAACGTGACCCTGAAAACGTGGTCAGCGCAGCCAACGCATGATTATGACGCGCCCAACACAGGGACTGCGTTGGTGGGTTTTGAAGTGACATTACCGGCCAATTCTACCAATATTCTGAACGTATTGCTGATTCCCGACGGAATTATGGTCAGTAAGGAGACAAAAATCCCGTCGTTGAGCGATTGGAAGAAGTAAATTAAAAAATGTGTATATTTGCTTTGAGCAAAATTATCTATGGCAAAAGATCTTTATCATTACGAAGTCAGACAAGCACTTATTAACGACGGTTGGAAAATTACAAATGACCCCTATATTATTGAAACAGACGATGTAAACTTTGAAGTAGATTTGGGGGCTGAAAAAATGCTGGCTGCGGAAAAAGAACATGAAAAAATAGCAGTTGAAGTCAAAAGTTTTACTGCATCCTCATTTGTTTATGAATTTCATCGGGCTTTAGGACAAATGTTGAATTACACAATTGGTTTAGAAGAATTTGAACCGGAAAGGAAGTTGTACTTGGCGGTTCCTTTGAAAATTTACGAAGACAATTTTCAACTCTCTTTCGTACAAAAAGCCATCAAACGATTTAAAATTCGACTTATCGTATATGATAATGAATCAAAAAAAGTCATCAAATGGAAGAAAAAATAAAAAAATATCAAGAGATAATTATTGCTTTTTTGGAAAGGCAAGCACAGTATCGTATAGCAAATTCTGAATTAGAAAACCAGATTGTGGCTGATACTCAAAATTCTCATTTTCAGTTACTTAGAATAGGGTGGCGGAATAATCGATTTGTCCATAGTTGCCCTTTTCATTTTGATATTAAAAACGGGAAAGTGTGGATTCAACAAAATCGAACTGATGTTGAAGTAGCTGAAGAATTAGTAGCTATGGGTATACCTTCTTCGGATATTGTCATAGGTTTTCTTCCCGTAGAAATGCGCTCAGCATCAGGATACGCAATTGCATAAACGATGAGAAAACAAGTTGCCGTTTTCTTGGTTTTATTCCGATTTCAAGTTATTTCCTTTTGTTTTGCCCAAACGCTCAACCAAACCGATGACGGTTTTCGGGGGATTTGGTATTTTATTGGCAAAACCAACAACGAGTACGTTCACAAATACAGTGGTGGCTTGGGTACGTACCCCGCCAATCACAGCCCGTTTGCGGTGTATAGTCCCGAAGCAAAAAAGACGTTTTTTTGCTTCGGAGGCGCTTCAAAAGATGCCCAACTGAATCTGCTGCACGAGGTTTCTTACTTCGACCATACCACGGGAAAAGTAGCGCGACCTACGATTCTATTGGACAAAGCCACCGACGATGCCCACGATAATCCGGTGCTGAATATCGATGCGCAGGGCTATATCTGGATATTTTCGACTTCGCACGGGGTAGAGCGGCCTTCGTATATGCATCGCAGTCGAAAACCGTTTGACATCCGTGCTTTTGACAAAATCAATTCAACGTACTTCAAAGACGGAAAAGAAGTGCCTTTTGATAATTTTTCGTACTTACAAAGCTACTATCAGAAAGGCAAAGGGTTCTTTCACCTGATGACCCACTATGAACGGGGAATGTTGAAATACGGGGCCAACAAGCCTCGCCGCACCATTGGCTTCATTACGAGCAAAGGCGGGATTAAATGGTCTGAAATCAAGGATATTGGAGCGATTCAGGAAGGTCATTACCAAACAAGCGGACAGTGGAGGAACAAAATCGGTACGTCGTTCAATATGCACCCCGATACCGAAAAGGCAGCCGGTTTGGATTATCGCACTAATTTGTACTATGTAGAAACCAACGACTTTGGACAAACGTGGCAGAATGCGCAGGGTCAACAAATGCAATTGCCTTTAACCACGCCCGAAAATGCCGCTTTGGTGAAAGAATATCGTTCAGCGGGATTGAATGTGTACATCAACGACGTAGCTTATACTGCCAACGGTTCTCCTGTTATTTTGTACGTCACGAGCAAAGGCCCTGACCCTGGGCCCAATCAGGGACCGCATACGTGGCATACGGCGTATTGGACCGGGAAAACGTGGGAGATAAACGCCGTTACTACTTCCGACCATAACTATGACATGGGTTCTTTGTACATTGAAAGCCCAACTGCGTGGAAAATCATCGCCCCAACCGAAGCAGGTCCTCAACCTTACGGAACGGGTGGCGAAGTTGCGGTTTGGGTGAGTAACAATCAAGGGAAAACGTGGCAAAAACAGACCAATTTGACCCCAAACAGCGCTTTTAATCATTCTTACGTGCGACGGCCACAGAATGTACATTCTGATTTTTACGCTTTTTGGGCCGATGGACACGCGCGACAACCTTCGGAGTCGTCGTTGTATTTTTGTAACCAAAAGGGGGACGTGTTTCGTTTACCGCGCCAGATGAAAAATGAGTTTGAAAAGCCAATCCGAGTGAATCCATGAGAAAACAGTACAAAGCAGGGCTAATATTAGGGGGCATCCTTTTGTTCAAAAGCGTATCTCTTTACAGCCAACCGACTCCCGAGGTTGAAAAAACTCACTTCCAACAAGCCCTCATCAACGGCCAAGCCGCTAACGAAGCCTTTCGCCGAAGTCATCGTTTTTTGTTAGGATGGCTCAGTAAAGCTGACCCTGCTACGGGGTTAATTCCGCACAATCTCAAAGAAAGCACCTGCATCTGGAACGCTTGGGATGCGGCAGCCGATAATTATCCGTTTATGGTCATGACAGCGGCCATGTTGGACAAACCTCTTTTTGAAGGAAAGATGCGCGAAATGCTCGCTGTCGAGACCCGCCTTACGTCGCGTATGGGACGTTTACCCGATACCTATTCTTTTTGTAAAAAAGGATTTGAAAACAGCATCTTTGACACTTCTCAGGTCGTGTTTGGCAGTGCCGAATACATGAAAGATGGCCTCATTCCCCTCACCGAATGGCTCGGACCCAGCCCGTGGTCAGAGCGGATGCTGGGGATTTTGGAGGATTTGGATAAAATCGTGGATGTACCCACTCAAATTAAAGGTAGTTTTTTTGGAAACAGTGCCGTAGTGGAAGTGGGCGGCGATTTGTTGCAGGTATTGGCGCGTATGTATTGGCTGACCCGAAACCCCAAATGGCTGCAATGGGGCATCCAAATCGGGCATTATTACCTCTCTCCCGAACATTTGCCCACACGTGCCCTTTCGCGTCTGCGCCTGCGTGACCATGGCTGCGAAATTGTGTCGGGATTAGTCGAGTTATACGCGGTAGTTTCCGAAGTTAACCCCGCTAAAAAGCAGCAATGGCAACCTTATATTCACGAAATGTTAGATGTCATTTTGGCCAAAGGCCGCAATGAACACGGGCTTTTTTACGACGAAATTAACCCGCTGACGGGTGAGATTGTCCAAAAGCGACTGGCTGACAATTTTGGGGTCGGTAGGCGCTTTATGGCCATCGGCAGTGCCGTAAGCACAGTAGCCGCCGTATTGCGGAGCGTACTTTTCAGGGGAAGCTTTGAAGGCTTCTTGGTTTTCGCGATTGGCAAAGTACCATTTTTCGCCTTTCCATGTATGAACAAACTCTGAGTTTCCTTTTACGGGAGCCGATTGGGTAAAATAAGCAACTACATCATAGCCCTTCACGGCTATACTGTCTTTAACGAAAATCTCTGATTTCTGCGCCTGCAAATGAAAGGCCGTTAAGAGTAAAATAAGGCAATTTACTGCGAATGATTTCATGGGTATTTATTTTTAGAGTTAAATCACCCCACAAAGTTTGCAGTAAGAAATAAGGTTAATTGTCGGCTATACGACAGAAAAGCGGAATTTGTTCGGTTTATGAATGAGTTTCCTTCAGCACGGGCAGGGTAATTACCACTTCGGTAAATTGACCTTCCTGAGAATGAATACTGATGTTTCCATTGTGGATTTCAATGATGTCTTTACACATAAACAGCCCTAAGCCTGTTCCTTCTGAAGTGGGTTTTGTTCGGACCGCCGACGCGGGTAAAAAATGGGTTGAAAAGTCGATCCAAATCCCGTTGAGGAATGCCTTTTCCATTGTCTCTTATTTTTAAAATAATTTCGTTTTTCACTAACTCAGTAGATATTTTTACCTGCGGCACAAATTCTTTTTCCTTATTATACTAAATCAAAACTATTCAATATGTTCGCCATTATCAATGGGTTAAAACAATAAAAGCACTTCTACAATCAGTTAATAGGTTACCAAGCCTAACTTCTCGTAAAAGTGCAAATAATTACCGATTTTCTGTCTGTG